>NZ_JARHXQ010000007.1:0-20058 GCF_029222765.1 Arthrobacter sp. Cr_A7
AACTCCCTGCTGAGGGCCCTCGGCAAGCCGGCCGGGCTGATTGGCACGATAGAAATCCTCGCCGGCGGCGAGCCCATTCCGAGCGTGCTCACCACCCCGGAGTCTCCTGACGTCCACGGACTGCTCGCGCTGATGAAGGAGAGGGGACTGGCTGCGGCGGCCATGGAGGTGTCCTCCCACGCCATCTCGTTCCAGCGAGTGGACGGGGTGATGTTCGACGTCGCCGGCTTCACCAACCTCACCCAGGACCACCTTGACCTGCACCACACCATGGACGAATACTTCGCCACGAAGGCCGAGCTTTTCACGCCAGGCCGCGCGCGCAAGGCAGTAGTAACGGTCGACGACGAGTGGGGCCGCAAGCTTGCCGGCAGCGGCAGCGTGCCGGTCACCACCCTCGGCACGGCTCCGGGAACGTCCGCTGACTGGACAGTGACGGCAACGGCGCCGCGCGGGCTGGGTACGGAGTTTACGCTCACGGGACCGGGCGGCATTGAACTCAACGTCCATACCGGCCTCCCCGGCAGCTTCAACGTCGCCAATGCTGCCCTGGCAGTCATCATGGTGCTCGTTTCCGGCGTGGATGCTGCAACCCTGCAGGCGGCACTCGACGCCGCCGACCCCTTCACGGTTGCCGTGCCGGGACGCATGCAACTGGTATCAGAGCAGCCCGCGGCGGTGGTGGACTTCGCCCACAACACCGACGCCCTCGCCCGGGCGCTGGAGGCTGTCCGTTCCCCCGAGGCCGGCTCCCGGCTGATCGTGGTTTTTGGTGCCACGGGCCAGCGCGACCAGGGCAAACGGCCGGCCATGGGTGCCATCGCAGCCCGCCTTGCCGACACCGTCATCATCACCGACGACGATCCCCACGATGAGGATGCGGCCGCCATCCGTGCCGACGTCCTGGCCGGTGCGCAGGAAGCCCGGGACAAGGATGCCCTTCCCTGCGAGGTGCTGGAGGTGTTCCCCCGGGATGAAGCGATCCGCTGCGCCGTGGAACTGGCGCAGCCCAAGGACACCATCCTCGTGGCAGGCCGGGGGCACGAGGTCTGGCAGGAAGTGAAGGGGGTCAACCTTGCCCTCGATGACAGGGTGGAACTGCGCAGCGCCTTGACAGCCAGGGGATTCAACGTTCTCCAAGCCGACCGGATAGAGTCCTAGACCGAGATGATTGCACTTACTGCGGCGGAAATCGCCGAAATCACCAGCGGGCGCCTGGACGCCGATCCCGGAATCACGCCCCTTTCGGTGGTAACGGATTCACGCGAAGCCACACCGGGCTCGCTCTACGTCGCAAAACCGGGCGAGCACGCGGACGGCCACGACTTCATTGCTGCTGCCTTCGCGGCCGGGGCTGTCCTGGCCCTGGTGGAGCGGCCGGTGGCAGCACCTGACGGAACGCCGTACCCGTCCGTCCTGGTACCTGATGCCGTCCTGGCCATGGGTGCGCTGGCTGCCGAGGCAGTGCGCCGGATCCGTGACGCCCGGGCAGAAGCCGGCGGGGAACTCACCGTGGTAGGCATCACCGGTTCAGCCGGCAAGACCACCACCAAGGACCTGCTGGCAGGAATATTTTCCACCCAGGGCAAGACCGTGGCCCCGCAGGGTTCGTACAACGGCGAAGTCGGGGTGCCCCTCACGGTCTTCCTGGCGGACGCGGAGACGCGTTACCTGGTGATCGAGATGGGTGCCACCGGTGTGGGACACATCAAGTACCTGGCCGACATGGTCAAACCGGACATTGGGGTGGTCCTCGCCGTCGGCACAGCCCATGCAGGCGAATTCGGGGGAGTGGAAAACATCGCCCGGGCCAAGGGTGAACTTGTGGAAGGCCTGGCCGCCACAGGAACAGCCATCATTAACCTCGACGACGACAGGGTGGCTGCCATGCGCGGCCGCACCACAGCAGCGGTCCTCGGATTCTCTGCGGAGGGACGCGGCGACGCGGCGGTGCAGGCGCTCAACGCCGACACCAACGGCGAAGGAAACCCTGAATTCGACCTCCTGCTGCCTGGCGGGGATGGGCCCCACCACGTCCGCAGCCGCCTCATAGGCGCCCACCACACCGGCAACCTGCTCGCGGCGGCAGCAGCCGCCTTCGCTGCCGGGGTTCCCGGCGCCGACATCGCCGCCGCCCTGGGCCGCCAGGCAGCTGCCAGCCGCTGGCGGATGGAGCGGACCGAGCGCGCCGACGGCGTCACCATCATCAACGACGCGTACAACGCCAACCCGGAATCCATGAGGGCCGCACTTCGGACCCTGGCGGACCTGGGCCGCGGCCGGCGCACCTGGGCTGTCCTGGGCGCCATGCTGGAACTCGGCGAAGATTCCATCCGCGAACACACGGTGGTGGGCACGCAGGTGGTCCGCCTCAACATTTCCCGGCTGGTGGTGGTAGGCCGGCAGGCCCGAGCCCTCTACGTCTCGGCCGTCCAGGAAGGGTCCTGGGGAGACGAATGCATCTTCACGGAAACCGCCGATGAGGCTTACGAACTTCTCAATGCCGAACTCCAGCCCGGAGACCTGGTGCTGTTCAAGTCCTCCAACAGCGTGGGACTTCGGCATTTGGGTGATCGGATAGCATTACCCCCACAAACCCCGCAACCCGCCGATGAAAGGAGCACTCTGCTGTGATTGCACTTTTGATCGGCGCCGGGCTGGCACTCCTGTGCGCCCTGGTGGGCACCCCGCTTTTCATCCGGCTCCTGGTCCGCCGCGGCTACGGCCAGTTCATCCGGGACGATGGTCCCACCTCCCACCACACCAAACGCGGCACGCCCACCATGGGCGGGACCGTGGTGGTGGGGGCCGTGCTCCTGAGCTACGGCCTGACGCACCTCATCATGCTGATGATGAACCCGGATTCGCCCGGGCCTTCCGCATCCGCGCTCATCCTGCTGTTCCTGATGGTGGGCATGGGGCTTGTTGGCTTCCTGGACGACTTCATCAAGATTTCACGGCAGCGCAGCCTGGGGCTCGACGCCAAGGCGAAGCTCATCCTGCAGGCGGCCGTGGGCATCATCTTTGCCGTGCTGGCCCTGAACTTCCCCAACGAGGACGGCGTCACGCCTGCCTCCTACAAAATATCCCTGGTCCGCGACCTGCCGTGGCTGGACCTGGCCTTCGGCGGAACCGTCCTTGGCGCCATCCTGTTCGTCATCTGGTCCAACCTCATCGTGACTGCAGCCACCAACGGCGTGAACCTGACGGACGGCCTTGACGGCCTCGCCGCCGGCGCCTCGGTGATGGTTTTCGGCGCATATACCCTCATGGGAATCTGGCAGAGCAACCAAGCCTGCGGGTCACCACGGGAAGCCGGCAGCGGCTGCTATTCCGTCCGGGACCCCCTGGACCTTGCCCTGCTGGCCGCCATCATGAGCGCCGCACTGGTGGGTTTCCTCTGGTGGAACACTTCACCGGCCAAGATCTTCATGGGAGACACCGGATCCCTCGCCATCGGCGGTGCCATCGCCGGTTTCGCCATCCTGTCCAGGACCGAACTGCTGCTTGGAATCATCGGCGGCCTCTTTGTCCTGATCACCCTGTCCGTCATCATCCAGGTGGGCTACTTCAAGGTCACCGGCGGCAAACGCGTCTTCAAGATGGCGCCGCTGCAGCACCACTTTGAACTGAAGGGCTGGGCTGAAGTCACCGTGGTGGTCCGGTTCTGGATCCTGGGCGGACTTTTCGTGGCCGTGGGCCTGGGCATTTTCTACGCTGAATGGGTTGTGCTGCTGTGACCGTTTCCCCCCGCCTCAAGAACCTTGTCTCCTGGGACTCCGACTGGGCAGGGCTGCGTGTGGCAGTCACCGGCATCGGCGTGTCCGGCTTCGCCGCGGCAGACACTCTGATCGAACTGGGTGCGCGCGTGGTGGTCGTCGACGCCGCCACCAGCGACACCGCGAGGGCGCACGCGGACACGCTGAAGATCGTGGGCGCCGCAGACGTCCTGCTGGGGGAGGACGCCGTGGCCCGGATACCCCGGATCGACGGCGAACTGCCGGAATTGATCGTCACGTCCCCCGGCTGGCGCCCCGACCAGGCACTCCTCGCCGCCGCCGCCCGTGCCCACATCCCGGTGTGGGGCGATGTTGAACTGGCGTGGCGGGTGCGCACCAGGGAAGGCCGGAAAACCGCCGATTGGCTGGCCATCACCGGCACTAACGGAAAAACCACTACCGTGGGCCTCACCGAATCCATGCTCCGCGCCGCCGGCCTGAAAGCCATCGCGGTTGGAAACGTGGGCACTCCGATTCTGGATGCGATCCGGGATCCCGTGGAGTACGACGTCTTCGCGGTGGAGCTCTCCAGCTTCCAGCTGCACTGGGCGGAATCCCTGTCACCGGTGGCGAGTGTCTGCCTGAACGTCGCGGAGGACCACGTTGACTGGCACGGCTCCTATGAGTCGTACCTCGCGGACAAGGCCAAGGTCTACGAACGCACCCAAAAGGCCTGCATTTACAATGCGGAGCAGTTTGAAACCGAGCGTATGGTGGAAAACGCCGACGTCGTGGAAGGATGCCGTGCGGTCGGGTTCACCACGGTGACTCCCGCCATCAGCATGCTCGGTGTGGTGGAGGGGCTCCTCGTTGACCGCGCGTTCATCGAAGAGCGCAGGGACAGCGCGGCCGAACTCGCCGCCATGAACGACCTCGGCGCCTTTGCTCCACGCCATATGGTGGCGAACGCCCTCGCTGCTGCCGGACTGGTCCGGGCCTACGGCGTGGAGGCCTCCGCGGTCCGGCAGGGCATCCGGGACTACATTCCCGGCGACCACCGCATCCAGCCCGTGGCGCGCCACAACAGCGTGCTCTGGGTCAACGACTCAAAGGCAACCAACCCGCATGCAGCGGCCGCCTCCCTGGCCGCCTTCACCAATGTGGTCTGGATTGCCGGGGGCCTGTCCAAGGGCGTCACCTACGACGACCTGGTGCGGGAGCATGCCCACCGGCTCAAGGCCGTCGTGCTGATCGGCATTGACCCGGGGGTGCTGGCCGGTGCCCTCCAGCGACACGCGCCGGATGTCCCGGTCATCACGGCGCTGCCGGGTGACACTGAAGGGGTGCAGACTGCTGCAGGTCCTGGCGCCGTCGATGCCGGTTCTTCCATATCCGGAGAACGGGTGATGTCCCTGGCCGTAGCGTCAGCAGCCCAGGTGGCCGAACCCGGCGACACTGTGCTGATGGCTCCGGCAGCTGCGTCCATGGATCAGTTCTCTTCCTATGCTCACCGTGGCGACACTTTCATCGAAGCTGTCCGCGAGCTGGTGGAAGGGCAGGCCCAGACCGGCGAGGAGTAACAATGGTCAGTACGCCCACCCGGCCCCAGCCAGAAAAACAGCAGGCCCGCAAACAAGGCCCCGGGTCCACGGCCACGTCCGTCCGGCCGCCGGCGACGCTTCCCGCAAGGCTGCGGACCATGTACCGCCGGTTCTGGTCCGCCCTCGAGGGCAACGGAACCTCCAGGAACGGCTCCACGTACTACCTGATCCTCGGATCCACCCTTGCCCTGACAGCCATTGGCATCATGATGGTGCTCTCCGCATCCAGCGTGGAATCCATCGCGGCCGGCAAATCGCCTTACGGGGACGCACTGAAGCAGGGGATGTTTGCCGGCATCGGCATCTTCACCATGTTCGCGCTGTCGCGCATCAACGTGGTGTGGCTGAAGCGGCTCGCGTGGCTCGCCATCATTGCCGCCGTGGTCCTCCTGGGCCTGGTGCAGCTTGTGGGCGCGGAGGTCAACGGCAACAAGAACTGGATCGACATCGGCGGCATCACCTTCCAGCCGTCGGAGGCGTCAAAGCTGGCCCTCGCGCTCTGGATGGCCACGGTGCTGGCCAGGAAGGGCAGGCTGCTCAGCCGCTGGCAGCACGTGGCGGTCCCTGCCGTGCCCATGGCGATCATCATCGTTGTGCTGGTCCTGGTCGGAAATGACCTGGGAACGGCCATGATCATCATGATGATTACCGCTGCCGCGCTCTTCTTTGCCGGGGCGCCCCTCTACCTTTTCGGCATTGCCGGCCTCGTGGCAGTGGCCGGGACAGCCGTCATGGCGGTCACCAGTTCCAACCGGATGTGCCGCATCACCTCATGGTGGACCGGGGAATCCTGCGCCGACGGCATCGACGCCAACTACCAGGCAACCAACGGCCTCTATGGGCTGGCATCGGGCGGCTGGTTTGGTGTCGGGCTGGGCCAGAGCCGGCAGAAGTACAGCTGGATCCCGGAAGCGCACAACGACTTCATCTTCGCCATCATCGGCGAGGAGCTCGGCCTGGTGGGGACCGTCGTCGTCCTCATCCTCTTTGCCATTCTCGGCGCTGCGATCTACCGCGTGGTGGTGGCGCAGGAGGACATGTTCCACCGGGTCCTGGCCGGAACCATCATGGTGTGGCTGCTCGGCCAGGCCACGGTCAACATGTCCGTGGTGACGGGCCTGATGCCCGTCATCGGCGTGCCGCTGCCCTTCATTTCCTACGGCGGCTCCGCGCTGCTGATGTCGCTCTGCGCCATCGGCGTTGTGCTGTCGCTCGCCCGGGAACAGATGGCCCCGGCCATCCGGCCGAAGAAGATGCTGAAGTTCAAGGCCAAGGGCCGCGGAACGGCCCCGAAGAAAAAGACTGCAAGAAAGCGTGCCTGACCCGACATGACCCCGAACAACCCCTCCATCGTCCTGGCGGGTGGCGGAACAGCCGGCCACATCAGCCCGCTCCTCGCCATCGCCGCAGCCCTGCGCACAGCATCCCCGGACGCGGCGCTCCTCGCCGTCGGAACACCCAACGGAATGGAAACCCGGCTGGTCCCGGCTGCCGGTGTTGAACTGGCCACGATCGACCGCGTGCCGTTCCCCCGGAAGCCATCCGCTGACCTGGTCCGGCTGCCCGCACGGCTGGCGGGAGCCATCCGGCAGGCCGGCGCCATCCTGGATGAGGCAGGAGCTGACGTGCTGGTAGGCGTTGGCGGCTATGTCTGTACGCCGATGTACCTGGCCGCCCGCAAACGGCGCATCCCCATCGTGATCCACGAGGCCAACGCCCGGCCCGGATTGGCGAACAGGGTGGGGGCCGGGCTGACCAAGCGCGTGGCAGTTGCCTTCGAAGGCACCCCGCTCCGGAATGCGGTGCACGTGGGCATGCCCATGCGTACCGCAATTTCCGGACTTGACCGGGCAGCAGCCCGGACTTCCGCCCGCCAGGCGCTGGGACTGGACCCCGAAAAGCCCACACTGATCGTCACGGGTGGCTCCCTGGGCGCGCAGAGCATTAACCGGGCGGTGGCCGCTGCCGTGGGGCAACTGGCCGCCGCCGGTATCCAGACGCTGCACATCACCGGGCGCGGCAAAACCGTTCTGGACGACGCCGGCCAGCCCCTCGCTGCCGAAGGTTACCGGCAGGTTGAATTCGTCGACGGCATGGAGCTGGCCTACGCGGCGGCGGATGTGCTGCTGGCCCGTGCCGGTGCCGCGACGGTCTGTGAGGTTGCCGCCGTCGGAGTCCCCGCCGTCCTGGTGCCGCTGCCCATCGGCAACGGGGAACAGGCCCTGAACGCTGCCGGACTCGTGGCAGGAGGCGGCGCACTGCTCGTAGCCGACAGGGATTTCACCCCGGGATGGGTGGCAGCGGAACTCATTCCGCTGGTCACCGACAAAGCCCGGCTGGCCACCATGGAAGCCAATTCCTACCGGCTTGGCATTCGAAACGCTGACCAGCGCATGGCTGGTCTTGTCCTGGAAGCGGTATCCGCATGACCCCCCGTAACCCCACCGCCCTGGAATCCCTGGGCAAGGTCCACTTCATCGGCGTCGGGGGTGTCGGGATGTCCGCCGTGGCAAGGATCATGGTGGCCCGGGGGGTCCCTGTGAGCGGTTCCGACGCCAAGGACCTGCCGGTGATGGCGGACCTGGCGGCGGCCGGCGCCCGCATCGCCGTCGGCTACGACGCCGCCAACCTGGGTGATGCCCGGACAGTGGTGGCCGGCTCGGCCATCCGGTCGGACAACCCGGAGCTGGCCGCCGCGAAGCAGGCAGGGCTGCCGGTCCTGCACCGGTCCGAGGCGCTGGCAGCCACCATGGGGGAGGACCTGGTGGTGACCGTGGCGGGAACCCATGGAAAATCCACCACCACCTCGATGGTGACCGTCCTGCTGCAGGGGGCGGGCCTGGACCCCTCATTTGCCATTGGAGCCAACGTTCCATCACTTGGCGTCAATGCCGCGCACGGGAGTTCCGGCGTCTTTGTGGCAGAAGCGGATGAATCGGACGGATCATTCCTTAACTACCGGCCGCAGATAGCCGTGGTCACCAATGTGGAGCCGGACCACCTGGACCACTACGGCACGGCCGAGGCGGTGTATGAGTCCTTCGACCGGTTCACGGCGCTGCTTCCCGCTGACGGGGTGCTGATTGTCTGCGCTGACGACGCCGGGGCCCTGGCACTGGCGGAGCGGACGCGGGCGCGCGGCAACACCCGCGTGGTCCTCTACGGAACCAGTGAGGAGGCAGAGCTGGTTTTGCACGACGACGGCCCGGGCCAGGTGGCGGTGTCCGGACCGGCCGGCCGCTTTGGGCTTTCCCTGCAGGTCCCGGGCCGGCACAACGCCCTGAACGCCGCAGCCGCATTTGCGGTGGCCCTTGAACTGGGCGTCGAACCGGCGGAGGCCGCCGCTGCCCTGGCCCATTTTTCGGGCGCTTCCCGGCGCTTCGAACTGAAGGGCCAGGCCAGGGGAGTGCGGGTTTTCGACGACTATGCCCACCACCCCACCGAAGTGCGGGCAGCCCTTACTGCCGCCCGCTCGGTGGCAGGAGGCCACAAGGTGCACGTGCTCTTCCAGCCACACCTGTTTTCCCGGACACGCGAATTCGCCCAGGATTTCGCGGAGGCGCTGAACCTCGCTGATACGGCCCTGGTGCTGGACATCTATCCGGCCCGTGAGGACCCGATTCCGGGGGTTACCAGCCAGCTCATTGCCGACTACCTGGGTGAAGGCGGACGGTTGATACCGGCGGCCGAGGCCGTGGCAGCCCTGGCGGCTGCCGCGTCCGACGGCGACATCGTGCTGACCGCCGGTGCGGGGGATGTGACGGCCTACGGGCCGCTGATCGTTGAGGCCCTGCATGGCTAGCACCCGCCGTCCCACCTACCGGCCGGCCGGCCGCAGCGGGAGTTCGGCAACCGGTGCGGGCAACGGAACGGCGCCGCCGTCCGGCCGCACCTCCACGGGCAGCGACGACGTTATTTCCGCTTCACGCAGCGTTCCCGATGCAGCACAGGCACAACAGGCCAGGCCGCCGAAGACTGCAAGGTCCACAAAGACTGCAGCCCCGCGGAAACCCCGGTTCGCCGGGCGCAGCAAGGACAAACAGGCGGAGCCGTCAGCCGAGTCCGCCGCGAACGTTCTGACCTTCCCGGAGCCCAAGGGCAAGCGCCGCAAGAGGAACCTGCTGATGGTTCTCGCCGCCGTGGCCGCCGTCGTGGCAGGCCTGTTGACCGGGGCGGTCTATTCACCCGTGCTCGCCGTGGACACCATTTCCGTTTCCGGTACGCGGCTCCTGACTCCTGCCCAGGTGCAGGCCGCGCTGGAACCCCTGCGCGGCAAGCCGCTGCCCCAAATCACGGACGAGGAAGTAGGCCGGCTTCTCCAGCCGCTGGTCCAGGTCAAGGCGGTCTCCGCTGAAGCCCGGCCGCCGTCGGGCCTCGCTGTTGCCGTGCGGGAGCGCGTCCCGGTGGCACTGGTCAAGCAGGGGGAGCAGTACCAGCTGGTGGATGTGGACGGGGTGCAGCTGGCCGCTACGGACGATCCGGCGTCAGTGTCGCTGCCCGTGATCGACGGCGGTGCCGGAGCCATCGGCCAGGACCTGTTCCGCGCCACGGCCGCGGTCCTGGGCGCCCTGCCCGCCGACGTGCTGGCCAAGCTGTCCAACGCGTCCGCGCAGTCCGTGGATGCCGTGGAGCTGAAGCTCGTGGACGGCCAGACCATCATTTGGGGCAATGCCTCGGAGAGGGAACTTAAGGCTAAAGTTCTGGAGGCACTCCTGAAGGTTCCGGCCGATCCGAAGAATCCCGTCAGGGTGTACGACGTGAGCGTGCCCCGGCATCCTGTGACGCGCTGAACCCCAATCTTTACCGGTATTAATCCGACACGCGGACCCGGTTATTGAATGTGGGAAGCAGAGGAAATACCGTCACAGACAAGAGTTACTTGACATAACTATAACCTTCAACCCGAAGGTTAACGTTGCAGGCTTCAAGCTCACCATCAGTTTTCGCAATAAGACACGAACAAGGGACACGTAACGTGGCAGCTCCGCAGAATTACTTGGCCGTCATCAAAGTCGTCGGCATCGGCGGCGGTGGCGTGAACGCAGTCAACCGCATGATCGAGGTCGGCCTCCGGGGCGTTGAATTCATCGCCATCAACACGGATGCCCAGGCGCTTCTGATGAGCGATGCCGACGTCAAGCTCGATGTCGGGCGCGAGCTGACCCGCGGCCTGGGAGCCGGTGCCAACCCCGAGGTGGGCAAGCAGGCGGCCGAAGACCACGCGGACGAGATCGAAGAAGTGCTTCGCGGCGCTGACATGGTGTTCGTGACCGCCGGCGAAGGCGGCGGCACCGGGACCGGCGGCGCCCCCGTCGTCGCCCGTATTGCACGCTCCCTCGGTGCCCTCACCATCGGTGTGGTGACCCGCCCGTTCACCTTCGAAGGCCGCCGCCGCGCCGGCTCCGCAGAGGCCGGCATCGACGCCCTCCGTGACGAAGTCGATACCCTGATCGTGATCCCCAACGACCGCCTGCTGTCCATCAGCGACCGCAACGTCTCGGTCCTGGACGCCTTCCGCTCCGCCGACCAGGTGCTGCTCTCCGGTGTCCAGGGCATCACGGACCTCATCACCACGCCCGGCCTCATTAACCTCGACTTCGCCGACGTGAAGTCGGTCATGCAGGGCGCAGGCTCCGCCCTCATGGGCATCGGCTCCGCCCGTGGCGAGGACCGTGCCGTCAAGGCCGCCGAGCTGGCCATCGCATCCCCTCTGCTGGAGGCCTCCATTGACGGCGCGCACGGCGTGCTGCTGTCCATCCAGGGCGGGTCCGACCTCGGCCTCTTCGAGATCAATGAGGCAGCCCGGCTCGTGCAGGAAGTGGCCCACCCCGAGGCGAACATCATCTTCGGCGCCGTCATCGACGACGCACTCGGCGACGAAGCCCGCGTCACCGTCATCGCCGCCGGGTTCGACGACGTCAAGGCCACTTCGCCCTCCATGGACCAGTCCCAGCCGCAGTCGGCCCCGCAGCGGCCCGCCGCTCCTACGGCCGCCCCCGCTCCGGCGCAGGCGCCTTCTGCAGGGAACCACCAGTCGAACGTCCAGCCGGTCCACGCCGGCGTGGGCGCGGCAGGGCTCAGCAACTGGGGCCAGCAGCGCCCCTCCGCCATTCCCGCTGACTCCGGATTCGACGTGGACCTGCCGTCCGTCGTCGAGCCGGACCTGACCGGCAACCACTCGGATGACCTGGATGTCCCCGACTTCCTGAAGTAGGCACCGGCTTGTTCCACTGGCGCGCCGACATCCTTCCCGGGGTGTCGGCCGCATTCACTGACACCGGCGCCGGAAACCTGGCCCTTCACGTGGGGGACGATCCCGGCCAGGTGAAGCGCCGCCGCGAGGAGCTGGAGCAGCGCCTGGGCATGGCGCCTCACGGCCTGCGCTTCATGAACCAGGTCCACGGCGTCACAGTGGCGGTCATTGACCAGGACAGCGGGGCCCCTGAAGCGGACGCCATGGTGTCCCGCCGGATTCCGCTGGCCGTCATGGTGGCAGACTGCATTCCCGTGCTGCTCGCCGGCGAGTCTGCGGACGGTCCCGTCCTTGCTGCAGTGCATGCAGGACGCCCCGGCATCGCCAACGGCGTGATTCCTGCAGCCGTGGACAGGATGACGTCCCTCGGCGCCTCCGGCATCAAGGCCGTCATGGGACCCTCCATCTGCGGAAACTGCTACGAGGTGCCGGCCGACCTGCAGGACGAGGTGGCACTGCGGGTGCCCGCCACCCGGAGCACCACCTCGTGGGGCACGCCCGGTCTCGATCTCCCCGCCGGTGCGCGGAGCCAGTTGGAGGACGCCGGTGTGGAGGTGGCGTACACCGGGGTCTGCACCCTGGAGACGGAATCCCTCTACTCCTACCGGCGTAACCGGGACACCGGGCGCTTTGCCGGGCTGGTGTGGTGCCATGACTGACGACCGATCAGCCGGGGGAGACCCGCGGGCCGCGGAACTCGCGGCCAGGCTCGCCGCCGTCCACCGGCGGATAGCTTCCGCAGCAGAATCAGCCGGCCGCGCCGACCGGCTGCCCACGCTGATCGTGGTCACCAAGTTCCATCCTGCCGCAGACATACGGCGGCTTGCGGCACTCGGAGTGACGGACGTCGGCGAGAACAGGGACCAGGAAGCTGCCCATAAGGCTGCCGAACTGGCTGACTGCGGGTTGACCTGGCACTTCGTGGGCCAACTGCAGACCAAGAAGGCCAAGTCGGTGGCCCGTTATGCCGCAGCCGTCCATTCCGTGGACCGGCCGCAGCTGGTGGACGCATTGGCAAAGGCCGCGGCCGCTGAGCGGAGGGACGCGGGGCTGGCGCCCCTGGACTGCTTCATCCAGGTCAGCCTGGAGGACGACGCCGGCACGCACCGCGGCGGGGCCGGTCCCGCCGACGTGCCGCTGCTGGCGGACCGGATAGCATCCGCCGAGGGCCTCCGGCTTGCGGGCGTGATGGCCGTTGCCCCTTTGGGTGCACCGCCGGAGCCGGCCTTCGAAAAGCTCGCCGGAGTATCGGCACGCCTGGTTGCCGCCCACCCAGCCGCCACCGCCATTTCCGCGGGCATGAGCCAGGACCTTGAAGCAGCCATCATGTTCGGGGCGACACACCTGCGAATCGGTTCCGATATTCTCGGATCACGTCCCGCCGTGGGGTAGCGTCGGTCCTGTTGGAAGTGATGGGCGGGGGACTCCAGTGCTGTCAAGTCATTGGGCGGCCCGCTTACGGGACACGATTAGGAGTCGACCATGGCCGGCGCTCTGCGCAAGACAATGATCTATCTTGGGCTCGCCGACGGCGATGAGCATTACGAGTCCGAGCAACAGACCACACCCAAGGATGAGGACGAAACGATGGAAGCTGACCGCGAGGAGCGCCGTGCACCTGCACCCGTCCGCGAGGTCAGCCGCGAAGCGTCCTATACCCCCGAAGAGGAATACCGCGCCCCAGTGACCCCCATCAAGCGTGCGGCCTCAAGCCGCGAAGAGACCACCGGACTCCGCCAGATCACCACAATCCATCCGCGGTCCTACAATGATGCCAAGCTTATCGGCGAGAGCTTCCGTGACGGCATTCCGGTCATCATGAATGTCACGGACATGGGCGAGGCCGATGCGAAACGCCTGGTGGACTTTTCCGCCGGCTTGGTTTTCGGGCTGCGGGGCAGCATTGAGCGGGTGACCAACAAGGTATTCCTGTTGTCGCCGTCGTACGTTGAGGTCATCGGCGATGACAAGAAGGCCAGTGACACCCAGGCCAGCTTCTTCAACCAAAGCTGACCATCAGGCAGGATTTGGATGCCAGGCAGGGACACCTGTCTGGCATCTGTGCTGAAATAGACAAGAAACATCGGCAGGACACCGCGGTATCCACAATGGACATGGAGATATGAGTTAAGTCATGGGAATTGTTTTCGGACTTGTCTATCTCGCGCTCCTGTTCTTTTTCGTAGCACTCATCATTCGCCTGGTGTTCGACTGGGTCCAGATGTTCGCCAGGGAATGGCGTCCGCGGGGCGCCGCACTGGTGGCAGCGCATGCAGTGTACTCCATCACGGATCCGCCCCTGAAAGTGCTGCGCCGCCTGATTCCGCCGCTTCGGCTGGGCGGCATCTCCCTCGATCTGGGATTCCTGATTCTATTCATCGCCGTCAGCATCGCGATGGGAATCACTCGGGGACTCGCCTGATTCACCAAATAAGACCTAGCAGCGCAGCCTGGACCTCCGGGAACAGTTACTGTGAAGCGAAGAAACTCGCGTTTGACACCGCAGTGTTGAATTAGAGTAAGCAGACCAAATTTAGGTACCGTAGTTTTGACGGCCGGAAGGCCTACTGACTAACCAGACCAGTGAGGTGACCAGATGGCTTTGACGCCAGAAGACGTTGTCAACAAGCGCTTTCAGCCGACCAAGTTCCGCGAGGGCTACGACCAGGACGAAGTTGATGACTTCCTGGACGAAATTGTCGTTGAACTCCGCCGCCTGAACCAGGAGAACGACGAGCTTCGGAAGAAGCTTGCCGAAGCAGGATCCAGCGTTCCCGCCAGCGCCGCTGCCGCCCCCGTGGTGGAGAAGGTCCCCGCGCCGGTCAAGTCCGACAAGGACGAGGCACGCGAGAAGGCAGAGGCTGAAGCCAAGGCTGCCGAAGCGAAGAAGAAGGACGTCCAGCCGTCCGCTCCGGTTGCCGCAGCCCCCGCTGCTCCCAGCCAGGCCGCCGTCCCCACTGCTTCTGCAGAGTCAGCCGCGGGCCTGCTGGCCATGGCACAGCAGATGCACGACCGCCACGTTGCCGACGGCCAGGCGCAGAAGGACAAGATCATCGCCGAGGCGCAGATCGAAGCCAGCAGCCTGGTCAACGACGCCCAGGAGAAGTCCCGCAAGATCCTCGGTGCACTCGAGCAGCAGCGGTCCGTCCTGGAGCGCAAGGTGGAGCAGCTTCGCGGTTTCGAGCGCGATTACCGCTCACGCCTGAAGGCCTACATCGAGGGCCAGCTGCGCGACCTCGATGCCCGCGGTTCGGTTGCTACGCCTGAAGTGAGCGAAGCCAACTAGTCCGTCAAGCACGTATTCTGAAAGCCGGTGGCTGAGGATTCCTCGGCCACCGGCTTTTGGCATTGATACCGGTATAACGAATGAAAGCACCATGACTGACGAACTTGCCGCAGGCGCTGCACGCCCTGTCCCGCCTTCACCGCGCCCCCGCAGGGCCGTGCTGCTGTCCCTCTTTGCCGGGTTTGCGGTTTTTGCCTACGGGCTGGACCAGCTGACCAAATACTGGGTCACGTCCACCATGGTGGAAGGCGAACGGATCCCGGTATTTCCGCCTTTGCTGCACTGGTACTTCATCCGTAACTCGGGTGCGGCGTTCTCCATCGGCGAGAATGTCACCTGGGTGTTCTCCATCATCATGGCAGCGGTGGCCGTGGCCATCCTCTTCCAGGTCCGCAAGCTGGGCTCCATGTGGTGGTCCCTGTCGCTGGGCCTGCTGCTTGGCGGTGCGCTGGGCAACCTCACCGACAGGCTGTTCCGTCAGCCGTCGTTCGGAATGGGCCACGTTGTGGACTTCATCCAGCTCCCCAACTTTGCCATTTTCAACATCGCCGATTCAGCCGTCGTGTCCGCTGTGGCCATCATCTGCATCCTCACGCTGCGCGGCATCGCCCTGGATGGCACCCGGCAGACAGCAGAAGCCAGGGAAAAGTCCGGCGATGCCTGAAAAGTATGTCGTCGCCGACGAGTACGCCGGCGCCCGCGCAGATGCCGGGCTGGCCGGCATACTGGGAATTTCGCGTTCCCTTGCGGCCACCCTCATTGCCGAGGGCAACGTCGTGAGCAGGGGCAAAGCCCTGGGCAAATCAGCCAAACTGGTGGCCGGTGACGTCCTGCAGGTCAGCATGCCGGAGCGGCGGGACCCGCTGGAAGTCGTGGAGGAAGTTGTGGAAGGCCTGAAGATCCTGTTGGACGACGATGATTTCGTCGTCGTCGACAAACCCGTGGGCGTTGCCGCGCACCCCTCCCCGGGCTGGGTGGGACCCACGGTGGTGGGCGGCCTGGCCGGCGCCGGGTACCGCATCTCCACGTCCGGCTCGCCCGAGCGGGCCGGGATCGTGCACCGGCTCGACGTCGGAACGTCGGGTGTGATGGTGGTGGCGAAATCCGAGCGGGCGTACACCGCCCTGAAGCGGGCGTTCAAGGAACGGACCGTGGACAAGGTCTACCATGCAGTGGTCCAGGGGCTGCCCGATCCGCTGACCGGAACCATCGACGCACCCATCGGCCGCCACCCCGGCCACGACTGGCGCTTCGCCGTCATCGAGGACGGCCGGCCTTCGGTCACCCATTACGAAGTCCTCGAGGCATTCGGCAAGGCCAGCCTTGTGGAAGTGCACCTCGAAACCGGGCGGACCCACCAGATCAGGGTCCATTTCTCCGCCCTCCGCCACCCCTGCGCCGGCGACCTGACCTACGGCGCGGATCCCCGCCTGGCCGCCACCCTGGGACTGACCCGGCAGTGGCTGCACGCCCGCGAACTCGGGTTCGACCACCCGGTCACGGGGGAGCGCGTGCGGGTCACCAGCCACTACCCGCAGGACCTGGCGTTCGCGCTGGAAGTGCTGGGATCGGGCCGGGCCTGACGCAGTCCGCCCGTGGCCAGCGCATAGAATAGTGCGGTGACTTCCAGCAATGATTCGTTTGTCCACCTGCACACCCACACCGAATACTCCATGCTGGATGGAGCAGCCCGCCTGGGGGAGCTGTTCGATGAGACCGAGCGCCTGGGCATGCCCGCCCTCGCCACCACCGACCATGGCTACCTGTTCGGCGCCTTCGACTTCTGGCGCAAAGCCACGGACAAGGGCATCAAGCCGATCATCGGCGTCGAAGCCTATGTGACACCCGGCACCGCCCGCACGGACAAGGAACGCGTGCGCTGGGGCGATGAATCCCAGCGCAAGGACGACGTCTCCGGCGGTGGCTCGTACACCCACATGACGCTCCTGAGCTACAACAACGTGGGCATGCGGAACCTGTTCCGGGCGTCCTCCATCGCGTCCCTGGACTCGGTCTTCGGCAAGTGGCCGCGGCTGGACCGGGAGCTGCTCAACACCTATTCCGAGGGCCTTATTGCCACCACCGGATGCCCGTCCGGGGAGGTCCAGACCCGCCTTCGGCTGGGCCAGTACCGGGAAGCCCTCGAAGCGGCGGCCGAGTTCCGCGACATTTTCGGTGCCGAGAACTACTTCTGTGAACTGATGGACCACGGCCTGGACATCGAGCGCCGGGTCACGGGCGACCTGCTGCGTCTTGCCAAGGACCTGAACCTTCCGCTGGTGGCCACCAACGACCTGCACTACACCCACGAACACGACGCCAAGGCCCATGAGGCCCTGCTGGCCATCCAGTCCGGTTCCACGCTGCTGGAACCCACGTATGACAACGGCGGCTCGCGCTTTGCGTTCTCCGGCAGCGGCTACTACCTGAAGTCCCCGCGGGAAATGCGGGAACTGTTCCGCGACCACCCGGACGCCTGTGACAACACGCTCCTCATCGCCGAGCGCTGCGAGGTGTCCTTCAACACGGACGCCAACTACATGCCGCGCTTCCCCTGCCCGCCGGGTGAGGACGAAACGTCCTGGCTCGTTAAAGAGGTCGACAAGGGGCTCCAGTACCGTTACCCCGCGGGGATCCCGGACGAGGTCCGCAAGCAGGCCGACTATGAGCTCGGCGTCATCACCTCGATGGGCTTCCCGGGCTACTTCCTGGTGGTGGCCGACTTCATCAACTGGGCCAAGAACAACGGCATCCGGGTGGGCCCCGGCCGTGGTTCCGGTGCAGGTTCCATGGTGGCGTACGCCATGCGCATCACCGACCTCGATCCGCTGCGGCACGGCCTGATCTTCGAACGCTTCCTCAACCCCGACCGCGTCTCCATGCCCGACTTCGACGTCGACTTCGATGACCGTCGCCGCTCCGAGGTCATCGACTACGTCACTAAAAAGTACGGTGACGAGCGCGTGGCGATGATCGTCACCTACGGCACCATCAAGACGAAGCAGGCGCTCAAGGACTCCTCCCGCGTGCTCGGGTACCCCTTCAGCATGGGCGAGCAGCTCACCAAGGCGTTGCCCCCAGCGGTCATGGCCAAGGACATTCCGCTGGCGGACATCCAGAACCCGGACGCTAAGCGCTACAGCGAGGCCGGCGACTTCCGGCAGCTGATCAGCACGGATCCGGAAGCTGCCAAGGTATTCGAGACCGCCCTCGGCATCGAGGGGCTGAAGCGCCAGTGGGGCGTGCATGCCGCCGGTGTGATCATGTCCTCGGACCCCATCATCGACGTCATCCCCATCATGCGCCGTTTCCAGGACGGCCAGGTCATCACCCAGTTCGACTACCCGACGTCCGAGGGCCTTGGCCTGATCAAAATGGACTTCCTGGGCCTCCGGAACCTGACGATCATTTCGGATGCCCTCGAGAACATCAAAATGAACCGCGGGATCGACCTCGACCTCGAAAACCTTGAGCTCGACGATGCGGCATCCTATGAGCTGCTGGCACGCGGCGACACACTCGGTGTTTTCCAGCTCGACGGCGGCCCCATGCGGTCGCTGCTCAAGCTGATGAAGCCTGACAACTTTGAAGACATCTCCGCCGTCCTGGCGCTGTACCGGCCGGGGCCCATGGGCGCCAACGCCCATACCGACTACGCCCTTCGCAAGAACGGGATCCAGGAAGTCATCCCCATCCACCCGGAGCTGAAGGAACCACTCGCCGAAATCCTCGGCGGAACGTACGGCCTGATCGTGTACCAGGAACAGGTGATGGCCGTGGCCCAGAAGCTGGCCGGCTACTCGCTGGGCCAGGCAGACATCCTACGCCGGGCCATGGGCAAGAAGAAGAAGTCGGAGCTGGACAAGCAGTTCGCGGGCTTCTCCCAGGGCATGCAGGACAACGGCTACTCGATGGAAGCCGTCAAGACCCTCTGGGACATCCTGCTCCCGTTCTCCGACTACGCCTTCAACAAGGCCCACTCCGCCGCGTACGGCGTGATTTCCTACTGGACCGCGTACCTCAAGGCGCACTACGCGCCGGAGTACATGGCCGCGCTTCTGACGTCGGTGGGCGACGACAAGGACAAGTCGGCCATCTACCTGAACGAATGCCGGCGCATGGGCATCACCGTGCTCCCGCCGGACGTCAATGAGTCAGCGTTGAACTTCACCCCTGTCGGCAACGACATCCGCTTCGGCATGGGAGCCATCCGCAACGTGGGCGTCAACGCTGTTGAAGCGATGGTGGCTGCCCGCGAAAGCGAGGGCGCCTTCACGTCCTTCAAGGACTACCTCATGAAGGTCCCGGCCGTGGTCTGCAACAAACGGACCATCGAATCGCTCATCAAATCGGGTGCCTTCGACTCGCTGGGACACCACCGGCGTGCCCTTGCCATGGTCCACGAAGAAGCCATCGACTCCGTCATCACGCTGAAGCGGAATGAGGCGATTGGCCAGTTCGACCTTTTCGCCGGCTTCGAGGAAGCCGAATCCGAATCGTCGCTGAGCATCGAGATCCCCGACCTGCCGGAGTGGGAGAAGAAGGACAAACTCTCCTTCGAACGGGACATGCTCGGCCTGTATGTTTCCGACCACCCGCTGCAGGGCCTCGAAGGGGTGCTGAGCCAGCACGCCGAAATGAGCATCACGTCCGTGCTGGGTGAGGACGGGCCGCAGGACGGCGCCATCATCACCATCGCCGGAATGATCACGTCCCTGAGCCGGCGCATCGCCAAGGCCAGCGGCAACGCCTACGCCCGGGCCGAGGTGGAGGACCTCGGAGCGTCGATGGAAGTCATGTTCTTTGGCCAGGTCTACGGACCCATTGCCTCGGTCCTCGCCGAGGACCTGATTGTGGTGGTCAAGGGGCGCCTGCAGAAGCGCGACGACGGTGCGATCACCCTCAACTGCATGGAACTGTCCGTTCCGGACCTCAGCGAAGGCCTGGGCGGCCCGCTGGTGATCACCATGCCCACCCACAAGGCCACCGAGGCTGTGGTGACCGAACTTGGTGACGTGCTCCGGACCCACCGCGGGAACTCGGAAGTCCGCCTGCACCTGCAGGGTGATACGCGCACGGAGATCATGGGGCTGCCGGTCCACCTTCGCGTGAATCCCAGCCCATCCTTGTTCGGCGACCTGAAGGTCCTGCTTGGCCCGGCCTGCCTGGACGCCTGAACGGGCGCAGGGGAGGGGCACT
>NZ_JARHXQ010000080.1:0-69104 GCF_029222765.1 Arthrobacter sp. Cr_A7
CACCCATTGGAGCGTCTTGAGCTGCTGCTGGGCCGCCTGCAGTTCGTCGGAAGCACCGGGCCGCGGCTCGGTGGCGCCTTCGGAACCTTCACCGGCCAGCTTCTCCACCTTCTTGCCGAGCATGCCGGAGTACAGGGTCACCGCAGCGCCGGCCAGGGTCACCACGGTTTTGATGGCCGTGTCCCGGGCCACGCCGTCCTGCTGGGCAATGCGCTCCTTGTTCTCCCAGGCGATGGCCAGGTCCGCCACAAGGTGGGAGGCAAAGGCTGCCGTCTGGATCGGCGCCCATTTCATCCAGCCGGCGCTGGAGAGCCGGGTCCGCTCAGTGGGGTCCTTGGCTTCCGCCGCTGCACCATTCAGGCCGATGGCACCCATCAGGGAGCCACCGAACCAGGCTGCTGCCGTCAGGTCGTGTACTGACCGGGCAATGAGATTTCCTGCCATGATGTGCATTCCTTACGTTGAACTGGTTCCGGGATGCCGCTGCTGCGGACTTCGCTTTCCGTGTCCCATCGAGGTCATGGTCCGCCTATCGTAAGCACACTTACTAATGTTACGAAAGCCCGTCTTACGGGCACCGGACCGCGTAATATCGTGGCCATGGGAATGACAGGGACATTGTTCGGCTGGGCCTTCGGGGACCCGGCCCGGGAAGACGACAGCACATATGTGGACGGGCTTCAGCGCGAGGCGCTGCGGAACGCCCGGGAGACGGCGCAGGCCAAGGGCGTAGCTGCTGTGGCAGGCTCGGAGGTCTTTACCGTGCTGAGCGGACACGATTCCCTCGTGGAGCTGGACAACGCCCCCGGCCAGCTGGTGGTGCGCTGCACCGTCCACGTCGAAGGACCCGGCGCGGAGAAGCTGCGTGCCGAAGGACCCATGAACGGCTGACCGATGTCGGACCGGGACTCAACCCTCAGCCAGGCCGCGGACGCCGTCGAGGAAGCCTCGAACCACAAGGTCCTGGACGTCCTGGCGCGCCTGGGGTTCGCCGTGATGGCGATGCTCCACGTCATTATTGGAGCAATCGCCGTGGCCGTCGCCTTCGGGCAGCCGGGTGAGGCGGAGCCCACAGGAGCCATCGAGCAGCTTGCTGCCAATCCATGGGGTCCGGCGGTCATGTGGGCCTGCGTGGCAGCGTGCGGCGGCCTGTCCCTGTGGCAGGCCAGCGAAGCCACCCTCAGGATGCGGGGCCGGCCACGGAAAGAGCGTGTTTCAAAACTGATCTCCTCCGGCTTCCTGGCCATTGCCTACGGCAGCGTGGGGCTCAGCTTCGCCGGCTTTGCCTTGGGGCTGCGGGGGGACTCGAGTGAGAGCACCCGGGATTTCAGTGCTTCCCTGATGGCCAACCCGCTGGGCTTGTGGGTGCTGGTGGCCCTGGGCCTGACGATTATCGGGATCGGCATCTACTTCGTGTTCAAAGGCGCCCGGCGCGGCTTCAAGGAGGAGCTCTTCTATTTCGATGGAACGCGGCGCGGCCGGCTGATCGACACCTTGGGCGTCACGGGCCACATCGCCAAGGGCATCGCCCTGAACCTCACGGGACTCCTGTTCGTCATTGCCGCCGCCAAGCACCGCCCCGAGGAATCCACCGGGCTGGACGGCAGCCTGAAGGCCCTGCGCGACCATCCCTTCGGACCGTCCCTGCTGGTTGCAATCGGGGCCGGCTTCATCGCCTACGGGATTTTTGCCTTGATCCGCTCGCGGTTCGGCCGGATGTAATTCCTCCGGGATTCGGGGTACGAAGGAAACATGACCCAGCACCTGACGACGGACCAAACAGCCGACGACGGCGCCAGCAGCCGGGGCGCGGAACGCACCTTGCGTGCCTTCACAGCGGGAGGGCCTGCGGCTGGCACCGGGCAGAGGGACCCACATGGGGAACCCGCGGATGCCGCCCCGGCGATCTCCGGAACGGCCGGACGTGCTTTCGAGGGTCTGTTCCGGGTGCTCAAGCTGGCCAGGCCGGACCGCCCCATCCATCCGAAGGGGCTGGGCCTGGCCGGGGAGCTGACGCGGACCGGCAACCCCCACGAAGCGAGTGGCCTGGAGTGGCTGGATTCGCCGGGCACGGACGCAGTGGAGGCCAGGTTCTCGCGGTCAGTGGGCCTGCCGCAGGCACTGCCGGACGTCCTGGGGCTCGCGCTGCGCGTCACGCCGGCTGCCGGCACCCCTGGCACCGGCGGTCCTGCGGACGTTCTCTTCTCCTCCACCGGCTGGCGGATTCCCGGACGCTACCTGCTCCTTCCGCGGCTCGACGTCGACGGCGCCACCATGACCACCCTCATGCCCTACCGCGGCAGGAATGGGCCCGTTCTGCTGGGACTGCGGACGGTCAGTTTGCCGCCGGGATCGCTGTCCTCCGGGGAATGGGTGCTCGGGCTGTACTGGGCCAGGCCGCTGGGACGGTGGCGGCAGTGCGGCGAGCTGGTGCTTCACGCGGGGTCTCCGCCCGGTGACACGCCGCTGCGCTTCAACCCACTGGAGAACCAGCCGCCCGGGGCGCAGACTTATGCCTGGACGCGCCGCCTGCGGGAGCGCTCCTACCGGACGGCGCAGCGGCCGGCGCCTGCCGCCGTCGGACGTTCTGCCCTTAACCAGGCCCGCACCGTAGAGAGAAGGAAGACCATGTCCACCGTGTCCCAGCTGTTCAACTCCCCCGCAGCCGACGTGTGGCGCGTCCTCTCCGACGGCTGGCTGTATTCCGGCTGGGTGGTGGGAGCCTCCAGGATCCGGGCTGTGGACGATTCGTGGCCCCAGGCCGGTGCCCGGCTGCACCACTCCGTCGGCGCCTGGCCGTTGGTGATCAACGACAGCACCAAGGTGGTGAACGCCGAGCCGGGCCGGTTGCTGGAACTTGTGGCGCGTGGCTGGCCGATGGGTGAGGCCAAGGTGGTGATCACCCTTGAGGACCGGGGCACCCAGTGCCAGGTGACCATCGTCGAAGACGCCATCAAGGGTCCCGGCAAGCTCATGCCCAAGTTCCTCCGGGACGCCATGATCGGCGTGCGGAACCGGGAAACGCTCAAGCGGCTGGAGCTGATGGCGGCAGGCGGCGCCGGAAAGTAGCGCCGTCGGGTTAAAACAACAACGCGAGGTCGCTTCCTGCCCAATGAACCGCGTTCATCGGGCGGAAAGCGACCTCGCGTTGCTTGTGGTGTCTTAGACCTGCGCGGCCACGCCGTCGCGGGAGATGGCCACCATGTCTTCGCGCGGCACAACCTTGATGCGCTCACGCTTGACCTCGACGCCGTGCGAGCCGCCGGCCTCCGTGGCAGCTGCACCGAGGGCGAGCTCGTGCGCGTCCAGGGCAAGCCAGCCTTCCCAGCTGGTGAACTTCACGCCGCGGCCGTCCAGGAGTTCGACGACGGCGTCCGCCTCGGGAACGCTGGCCACCGGAAGGTTTTCGCGGTCTTCCAGCAGGTAGGTCACGGTTTCCAGGGCGTCGCCCTTGGTGTGGCCGATCAGGCCGACGGGTCCGCGCTTGATCCAGCCCGTGGCGTAGATGCCCGGCACGTGGGTGCCGGACGCGTCCAGGACGCGGCCGCCGTCGTTCGGGATGACGCCCTTCGTGTGGTCGAACTCGATCTCCGGCAGGGCGGAACCGAAGTAGCCGATTGCACGGTAGACGGCCTGGACCGGGTAGTCCACGAACTCGCCGGTGCCGCGGGCATTGCCCGTGCCGTCCAGCTCTGTGCGCTCGAACTTGATGCCGGCAACCTTGCCCGGCGTCTCGGCGTCGTCATAAATCTCCACCGGGCTGTGCAGGAAGTGCAGGTGCAGGCGGCGCGAAGCCTTGAGCTCGGAGAGGTCCTCGGGCTGCTCGGCGATCCAGTTGGTGAGCGTGCCCACCATGGTCTTGGTCTGGTTGTTGGTCTGGATCTGGCGGTCGGATTCCTCGTCGAACTCGAAGTCCTCCGGGTACAGGATGATGTCCACATCCTTGGAGTGGGACAGCTCGCGCAGCTCCAGCGGGGTGAACTTGACCTGGGCCGGGCCGCGGCGGCCGAAGACGTGCACGTCGGTGACGGGCGAGGCCTTCAGGCCGGCGTAGACGTTGTCCGGGATTTCGGAGACCAGGAGGTCGTCGGCGTGCTTGGACAGGACGCGGGCCACGTCCAGGGCCACGTTGCCGTTGCCGATGACGGCGATTTCCTTGGCCTCGAGGGGCCATTCGCGGGGAACGTCGGGGTGGCCGTCGTACCAGGAGACGAAGTCGGCGCCGCCGTAGGAGCCGTCCAGCTCGATGCCGGGGATGTTCAGGTCCGCGTCCTTGATGGCGCCGGTGGCGAAGATGACGGCGTCGTAGTGGGTGCGGAGGTCCTCGATGGTGAGGTCGGTGCCGTAGTCCACGTTGCCGAAGAAGCGGATGTCGCCGCGGTCCAGGACCTTGTGCAGGGCGTTGACGATGCCCTTGATGCGGGGGTGGTCCGGGGCAACGCCGTAGCGGATCAGGCCGTAGGGTGCCGGGTAGCGGTCAAAGAGGTCGATGCTCACGGTCAGCTCGCCGCTCTTGACGGCTTCGCTCTTGGTGAGGATGTCGGCGGCGTAGACGCCGGCCGGGCCGGAGCCCACGACGGCGACGCGCAGCGGACGTTCGGCAGAACCTACGGTAGTGCTTGATGACACGGCTGTGTTCCTTTTGTTCGTTCCGGCCCAACCAAGTAGCACTAACTGTCGTTTTGACGGCTCATAACGACACTTGGCGCTACCCGGTTGGGTTGGTGGGCTAGGTGGTGAGGACTCGGGGCTTGTTCGGGGTGGTGGTGCTGTAGTCGGCGGTTCGGAAGTGCGACGGCGCGAACGGGCTCACGCGCACAACGTCACCGATGACAATGACTGCGGGATTTGCGACGCCGGCGGCCTCGGCCTGGTCCGCAATGGAACCGAGCGTGCCGATGGTGACGCGCTGGTCCGGCAAGTAGCCGTTTTCAACAATACCAACCGGAGTGTCAGCGGGCAGGCCGGCTTTGCCGAGGGCGGACGCGGATTCGCGGAGTTGGCCCACGCCCATGAGCAGGATGATCGTGTGGTCTGCGCGGGCCGGAACCTCAGACAGTTCCTCGTGGCCGGTGACCACGCTGAAGCCTTTGGCCAGTCCGCGGTGCGTGACCGGAATGCCGGCTGCTGCGGGAACGGAAATCGCGGAGGTGACGCCGGAAACCACTTCAACCTCGACGCCGTGCTGCCGGCAGTGTTCGGCTTCCTCGCCGCCGCGGCCCAGGACGTAGGGGTCGCCGCCCTTGAGCCGGACCACGCGGTGGCCGGCGAGGGCTTCTTCGACCAGGATGCAGTTGATCTCGGCCTGCGGCACGGGGTGGTGGCCGGGGGTCTTGCCGACCTCGATCACGCGGACGTCTGGGGCCAGTTCGTTGAGGAGTTCACGCGGACCCAGGCGGTCCGCTACCACGACGTCAGCCTGGCCCAGCAGTCGACGGCCGCGGACGGTGATGAGGCCGGTGTCACCGGGGCCTCCACCAACCAGGGCAACTGATCCCCGGTGGGCGCGGCGGCGGCGCAGCGGAAGGTCACCGGTTTCCAGGGCGGTGGCGACGGCGTCGCGCACGGCCATGGCACGGCGGGGGTCTCCCCCGGCGTTGACGGCGATCTTGACGTCGTCAACTTCGGCGACGGCGGGCGTCCAGGCTGCGGAGGCTTCATGGTCGGAGGCGTTGACGCACCAGACACGCTGCGCCTCGGCGTCGGCCGAAACCTGCGCGTCCACGGCGGCATCACCGGTGGCGGTCTGGACGAACCAGACACCGTCGACGTCGGACGGACGGTAGGTGCGCGGCTCCCAGGTGAGAAGGCCGGCGTCGGCCAGTTCCCGGAGCGCGGGAGAGGCAACGGGAGCCACGGCGGTGACCCGTGCACCGGCGTCGAGCAGCCCCTTGGCGCGGCGTGCAGCAACGGGGCCGCCGCCCACCACCAGCACAGGGCGGCCGAGGAGGCGCAGCGCCGTGGGGTAGATATCCTGAATTGCCATGAATCAACGGTAGGGCCGCGTCACAATCGCCCACAAAGGCCGAGCAACACCAGTTCACGTAAGGTAATGCTGCGTCACAAAGGATGCTTCAGGCTTGGCCGGCAAGGAACCGGCCCCTGTGGACGATGAGCTTCTCCAGGTAGCCGGCCAGCACCAGCCGCTCTGCCAGCCGTCCCAGGAACCCGAACGGGGCCGTGAACTCCACCCGGTCCGTCATGGCGCTGCCGGTGGCGGTCGCTTCGAATTCGTGGATGTGGCGGAAGCTCTTGAAGGGGCCGCGGACCTGCTCGTCCGTGAAGCTGCTTGGGAAGTCCATGTGGGTGATGCGGTTCGTCATGGTCAGGGGAATCCCGAAGTGCCTCGCCCGCCACGTCACCTCCTGGCCCTCTTCGATCAGCCCGGACGTCACACCAGCCACCGCCCGCTCCCCCGCTTCCTGCTGCGAGTTCACGTGTACGTCGATGCTGCGGGCCAGGTCGAAGAGGCGTTCCGGAGGCAGCGCTGATTCAGTGCGGCACACGAAGCTGACGGTCATCCGGCCAGTCTGTCACGGGACCCAGGGACCCGCCGTCGTGGGGCACATTGGCGGTCCACAGTGCCGGACCGGCCATAAGACGCGGCGTGTCCGTGTCACAGTGCCCCACGACGGCGGCGGGCAAAAGCACAAGCAAACAGCAAAGCCCGACGGCGGGAGGTCGCCGTCGGGCCTTGCAAGGGTGGTGTAAGGGCTAGCGGGTGCTGCCGGAGAGAAGGCCGCGGCTGCGCAGCAGGCGCTTCTCGATGGGGCCGAACACCAGCAGTTCAATCAGGATGCCGACAGCCAGGATCAGCAGGATTGCCGACATCACCACGGTCATGTCGGACAGGATGCGGCCCTGGTCCAGCAGCGAGCCCAGGCCGAAGCCGATGGTGCCACCCACGGCGATGATTTCCGCGGCCATGAGTGAGCGCCAGGAGAAGGCCCAGCCCTGCTTGAGGCCGCCCAGGTACCCGGGAAGCGCGGCCGGGAGGATGACCTGGAGCGCCATCTGCAGCCGGGAAGCGCCCAGGACGGTCCCCACGCGCCGGTACTGCGGCGGGATCTGGTCCACACCTGAGATCAGCCCGTTGATGATGGACGGGATGGCGCCCATGAACACCACGAAGTACACGGTGGCGTCGGTGAGGCCGAACCAGATGATGGCCGCGGGGACCCATGCCACGGAAGGCAGGACCTGCAGGCCGGAGATCAGCGGGCCGAAGGCGCGGCGCAGCGGTGCAACCTGTGCCAGCAGCAGGCCGATGGGTGTGGCGATGGCCACCGAGATCAGGAAGCCAACCAGTCCGCGCTGCATGGACGTCCACAGGGCTTCCTGGAGTTTGCCCTCGTTCCACAGGACGCCCATCTGGCCCACAACATCCAGCGGGCCGGGTACCAGGTCGCGGCGCTTGACGCCCAGGGAGACGTAGAACTGCCAGACCAGGATCAGGACAGCCAGAGCGGCGATCGGCAGGAGGATCCGGCTCCACTCGATGCGGTGCTTGCGGTCGGCATCGGACTGCAGGGAGTCCAGCCCGGACTCGAGTTCCCGCAGGTCCTCTTTCCCGGTGGAAGTCCTCGTCAAAGCGGCATGGACGTGCCGGGTCTCGGATGGTTCGGACGGGGCTTCAGCGAGCGGAGTGTGGTTACTTGGCATGGCGGCGAATCTCCTCCCGCAGCCGGGCGGTGATGACCCCGGTCAGCTGGCCGGCAAGCCCGGCGTCGGTTCGGTGTTCCTCGGTGACGGCCCATTCCTGGACCACGCGGCCGGGCCGGGAGGACAGCAGCAGCACGCGCTGGCCCAGCCGGACGGCTTCACGGACGTTGTGGGTCACAAAAACGATGGTGCGGCCGGTTTCCTTCCAGATTCGCTCCAGCTCGTCGTGCAGGAGGTCGCGGGTGATGGCGTCCAGCGCGGCGAACGGCTCGTCCATGAGCAGCAGCTGCCGGTCCTGCGAGAGCGACCGGGCCAGGGACACGCGCTGCCGCATGCCGCCGGACAGCTCATGCGGGCGCTTGTCCCCGGCGGATCCCAGGTGCACGAGCTCCAGGAGCTCCTGCGCCTTGATCCGCCGCTCGGCCTTGCCCACGCCGCGCAGCTTCAGGGCCAGCTCGATGTTTTCCCGGGCGGTGAGCCACGGGAAGAGAGCCGCGTCCTGGAACATAAAGGCGGCACCGTCGCTGGGCACTTCCAGGGCGCCCGACGTCGGCGCCTCCAGCCCCGCGATGATGTTCAGCAGGGTTGATTTGCCGCAGCCGGACGCACCGAGGAGGGCAACGAACTCGCCCTGCGCGATGGTGGCGTTGACGTCGTCCAGCACCGGGGCGCCGTCGCCGAAGCGCTTGCCCAGGTTTTCCAGTACGACTGGCATGGTGCCGTCCTTAGGTAGTGGGGTGGATCAGTCCTGGCCGAGGCCAGCTGCTGAAATCTTGGTGGTGCTGCCCGCAGCGGCGGTGACCTCGTTGAGTGCGCGGAGGTCGAAGAGCCCGTTGATGTCGGCCTGCTTGGTGGTGCCCGCCTCGACGCCGTCGTGAAGCAGGCGCGGGTAGCCTCCGGCCAGCGGGTCAAGGGTGAAGGTGATGTTGGCCAGTGAACGTTCCAGCACATCCGGGGCCAGGGCTGCGCCGGCCGATTCCTGAAGGGCGGAGTTGATGACGCCGGCCTTCAGGTCCGCGGGTGCCTCGTTGAGCCAGGCGACCGACTTGGCGTGGCCGGCCAGGAGCGCCTTGACCGTCTCAGGGTGTTCGGCGGCGAATTTCTGGTTCACGATCAGGATGGTGGTGGGGAACTCGCCGGGCTTGCCCGTTCCGGTTCCGTCCCACAGGTCCTTTTCGTCCACCAGTACCTTGGCTCCGGCCTGGAGCACCAGCCGGGACGCCCACGGCTCAGGCAACCAGGCGCCGTCGAGCTTTCCGTCCTGGAAAAGCTTCAAGGACTGGGCGTTTTCGGTGGGGTTTATGGCGACGTCGCCGCTGCCGTCAACGTTGGTCTTGTAGCCCTGGTCTGCCAGCCACGCGCGCAGGGCAACGTCCTGGGTTCCGCCCAGTTGCGGGGACGCGATGGTCCTGCCCTTGAGGTCCGCGGCGGAGTTGATGCCGGGCTTAACCACCAGTTGGGCACCGCCAGCGGCAGCGCCGGCGATGACCGTGACGGACTCACCCTGGCTCTTGACAAACGAGTTGATGGCCGGGTTGGGGCCAATGTAGGCGGCATCGATGGCGCCGGCATTGAGCGCCTCGATGGCAGCGGGTCCGGCGTTGAATGTCTCGGTGCTGAGGGTGGTGTTTCCCAGCGATTCGGCCAGGAAGCCCTCTTTGACGCCCACCAGAGCGGGGGCATGCGTGACGTTGCCGAAGTACCCCAGCTTGAGCTCCGCGGCGGGAGTGGGGGCCACGGCCTGGGCCTCAGTGTTACGGGAAACAGTGGAGGCCACAACAGCTCCCACCACAATCAGGAGGACCAGCCCGACCGCCAGGGCAGCCTCGATGGCACGCTTGCGCTTGGGTGCTGCGCTTTCGCCTGCCACGATGCGGATCATCCCGGGCTTGGAACTAGTCATTGTTTCACCATAGGGAGTGACATAAACCCGTTCAATGAAGCCTAAACGGGGGGTCACGCAGGTTCATCTAGCGTCACATTCGGCGGCGTGGGTGCGCTTTGTTTTCCGCAGGCTTTAGGTAGATTTGTAGCCTGCCGGCGGGTATGACGTCACCTGGGGGATGCTGATGAAGACTGCTGTTACTGGCACCGTAAGGAACTATTGGCTGGTCCTGGCCGGCATGTTAGGGCTGACCGTGGGAGTGGTGGCAACGGCATCATGGCCGTGGCCGGTGATTACGGGTGCCGCTTTGATTGTCGTCGCTGTCCTGTACGGCACTGGATACCGCCAGCTTAGCCGGGACATCCGCGGCAGGTTTGCTGGGGCCGGCCCGGGCGCGGGCGTCATCGGGAGCATCTTCGGGGCCGCCGCGGTACTCCTCCGTGGCACGCCGGCCGCCCTCTGGGCGGGACCGCTCCTGGGCGTGGCCGCCTTTGTGGGGATGTCCCTTTACCTCACCCGTTATGGGTCCTTCTCTTCGAAAACCGGCGAAGCCGCATCCGAGTCCAGCTAGTTGCCTTTGACGTTGACCAACTGGCGCAGCTTGTGCCGGACGGTCACCAGATCGGCCGCGTCCTGCATCACCTGGTCGATCGGTTTGTACGCGGCGGGAATTTCGTCGATGAATGCCTCCGACGCACGGAACTCAATCCCGCGCATGGCCCGCTTCAGCTCCTCGAGCGAAAAAGTCTTTCGGGCCGCGTTGCGTGAGTATTCGCGTCCCGCCCCGTGCGGTGAGGAGTTCAGCGACTCCGGGTTGCCGAGTCCTTCCACCACATACGACGCCGTCCCCATCGATCCGGGGATCAGTCCGGGATCGCCGCGCTCGGCTTTGATGGCGCCCTTCCGCGACACCCACAAGGACTTGCCGTAGTGCGTCTCCTGCTGGGTGAAGTTGTGGTGGCAGTTGATCCGTTCGCGTTCCTGCACAGGCCCACCCACCCAGCGGCTGAACTGGGCGCTCACCCGGTCCATCATCTCCTCGCGGTTCAGCAGCGCGAAGTGCTGGGCCCACCGCAGCTCGGCGATATACCGGTCGAACTGCGGCGTCCCCTCGTCGAGGTAGGCGAGGTCCGGGTCGGGCAGGTAAACCTGGTCCTTCCGCGCGACGTGCCGGGCGAGGCCGATGTGGTGCTGTGCGATCTTATTGCCGATGCCGCGCGATCCGGAATGCAGGAACAGCCAGACGTTGTCGTTCTCATCCGCGCAGACTTCGATGAAGTGGTTGCCCGAGCCCAGGGATCCCAGCTGCAGTTCCCATTTGGCCACGTATTGGGCGGGATCGAACCCGGCCTTCGCTGCCAGCGCCTTCAGTTCGGCGATCCGGGGTTCGGCGGTGGGCAGGACCTTCTTGTTGTTATGGCCTGCGGACAGCGGAATGACCCGTTCGATGTCCTCCCGGATCCGCTTCCTGTCCGCCGGCAGGTCCTTCAGTGTGTACTGAGTCCGCACGGCGATCATGCCGCAGCCGATGTCCACACCCACCGCGGCCGGAATGATCGCCCGCAAGGTTGGAATGACTGAACCCACGGTGGCGCCCTTGCCCAGGTGCGCGTCCGGCATCAGTGCCAGGTGCGGGTAGATGAACGGCAACTCGGCAGTCATCACGGCCTGTTTCCGGGTCTGGTCATCCAGGATGGACGCCCAGTTGAGAAGCTTGCTGTTGATGGTTTCCATGCTCTGCCTCCCACTGCGCCGCCGAGGACTAACGTAAGTCCTAGGCTAAACCCGGCATCCCCTGAAGGAGACGCAATTATGGTGAACGTCCAGACCGAGATCCTCATCAATCGGCCGCGCGCGGAGGTGGCGGCGTATGCGGCCAACCCGGACAACGCGCCGAAGTGGTACGTCAATATCCATAAATCCCAGCGGCTGACTGACGGCCCAACCGGTACAGGCTCCAGGGTGGCGTTCACCGCACAGTTTCTGGGCCGGGAGCTGAAGTACACCTACGAATTCGTGGAATACGTTCCCGGCGAAAAGCTGGTGATGCGCACCGCACAGGGTCCGTTCCCGATGCAGACCACCTACACCTGGGCCGATGAAGGCGGCGGGACCCGGATGACGCTGGGCAACACCGGAAAGCCCTCGGGTTTCTCCAAGCTCGCGGGTTTGGTCATGGAGCCGATGATCCGCCGCGAGACCCGGAAGGACCTGCAGAAGCTCAAGTCGATCCTCGAAGGGCAGCAGTAGCCAGCCCCGAAAACCGCGAAATCGCCGGAATGCAACGAGGCCACCGCAATTTTGCGGCGACCTCGTTGCATTCCGGCGAACTCGGCGAAAATCAGATGCTGTAGCGCTCGTCCTCGTGGTCGCCCGGGTGGTCCTTGACCAGGCCTGCGGCGAGCGTGTTGCCGTCCAGCGGGTCGATCACCAGGAACGCGCCGGTGCGGCGGTGGTGCAGGTAGTTCTCGAGCGGCAGCGGCGCGGCGAGCCGGAGCTGCGCGTGGCCGATGTCGTTCAGTTCCAGGTTCGAGGCGGGCTCCAGCTTGAAGGACGCGAGGTCCAGCTTGCCGGACACGTTGCGGACCAGTGCCTGCACCGTGCGGGTGCCGTGCTTCACCAGCACCTTCTGGCCTTCGCGGAGCGGCTTCGGGGACAGCCAGCACAGCGCTGCATACAGGTCGGCTGACGCTTCCCGGACGGTGCCGGCAGCAGCAATGGTGTCACCGCGGGCGACGTCGAACTCCTCCGCCAGGCGGATCGCGACGGACTGCGGGGCGGCGGCTTCCTCCAGCGAGGCGCCAGCGAAATCGATGCCAACAACAGTAGTGGTGCGAGGGTCCTGGCCGGGTGTCAGCACGGAGACCTTGTCCCCCACCTTGACGGAGCCCTCGGTGATCTGGCCGGCGTACGCGCGGTAGTCGCGGTAAGCCTCCACATCCAGGCCGGCGGCCACAGCGTCGGGAGCCAGCGCGCCCTGCGGACGGATGACCAGCTGCACCGGGAAACGGAAGCTCTCAAGGTGGCTTTCCAGCTCGTCGGCGGCGGGCAGGGTCTCGAGCACCTCAAGCAGAGCCGGGCCGGTGTACCAGGGGGTCCGCTCCGAGCGCTCCACCACGTTGTCGCCGTCGAGCGCCGAAACGGGTACCACCAGCAGGTCGGCGATGCCGTCGGAGCCGAGGCCCAGCTCGCGGCCCACCTGCTGCACGTCGGCTTCGATCTCGCGGAACACGGACTCGCTGAAGTCCACCAGGTCGATCTTGTTCACGGCCACGATCACGTGCGCCACACGCAGCAGCTGCAGCACGGACAGGTGCCGGCGGGTCTGTTCCAGCACACCCTTGCGGGCGTCGATGAGTACGACGACGGCATCCGCAGTGGACGCGCCCGTCACCGTGTTCTTGGTGTACTGCACGTGCCCGGGGCAGTCGGCCAGGATGAAACTGCGGCGGTCCGTGGCGAAGTAGCGGTAGGCAACGTCGATGGTGATGCCCTGTTCGCGCTCGGCACGCAGGCCGTCGGTCAGCAGGGCCAGGTCGATGCCGCCCTTTTCGCCGCCGAAGCCGCGGTCCGCGGAGGTGCGGGCAACGGCGTCGAGCGTGTCAGCCAGGATTGCCTTGGAATCGTGAAGGAGGCGGCCCACCAAAGTGGACTTGCCGTCGTCGACCGATCCTGCGGTGGCGAAACGGAAGAGCGTAGTGGGCAGGCCTTCGGTGAGTGAGCCTGTCGAAATCTCGGAAATCGTGCTCATTAGAAATACCCGTCCTTCTTGCGGTCTTCCATGGCTGCCTCGGAGATGCGGTCATCTGCACGGGTGGCGCCACGTTCGGTGAGGGTGGAGGCAGCAACTTCAACCACGACGTCGGCCACGGTGTAGGCGTCGGACTCGACGGCGCCGGTGCAGGACATGTCGCCCACGGTGCGGTAGCGGACGGTCTTGGTGATGACTTCCTCGTGGGGCAGGGGCTGGGACACCTCGCCCACTGCGCGCCACATGCCGTCGCGGGCGAAAACCTCGCGCTCGTGGGCGTAGTACAGGCCGGGCAGCTCGATGTTCTCGCGCTCGATGTAGCGCCAGATGTCCAGCTCGGTCCAGTTGCTGATGGGGAACGCACGGACGTGCTGGCCCACGGTGTGGCGGCCGTTGTAGAGGTTCCACAGTTCGGGGCGCTGGTTGCGCGGGTCCCACTGGCCGAACTCGTCGCGGAGGCTCAGGATGCGCTCCTTGGCGCGGGCCTTGTCCTCGTCGCGGCGGCCGCCGCCGAACACTGCGTCGAACTTGTTCTGTTGGATGGCGTCCAGCAGCGGGACGGTCTGCAGCGGGTTGCGGGTGCCGTCGGCACGCTCTGCAAGCTCGCCGCGGTCGATGAACTCCTGCACGGAGCCCACCACGAGCTTCAGGCCCAGGCGCTCCACCGTGCGGTCGCGGAAGTCGATGACCTCCGGGAAGTTGTGGCCGGTGTCCACGTGCAGCACGGGGAACGGAACCTTGCCCGGCCAGAATGCCTTGGTGGCCAGGTGCAGCATCACCACGGAATCCTTGCCGCCGGAGAACAGCAGCGCGGGCTTCTCGAACTCGGCAACAACCTCGCGGATGATGTGGATGGCCTCGGACTCAAGGGTGTCCAGGCTGGAGAGGCGCGTGGAAACGGCGGCTTCAGTCACCTGGGTGGTCTCCTCGGTTAGGGAAGTGCTCATACGTGTAGTCCGCATTCTGTCTTGTCGGTCCCTGCCCAGCGGCCGGCGCGGGGGTCGTCGCCCGGCGCCACCTTCCGGGTGCAGGGCTGGCAGCCAATGGAGGGGTAACCCTGGGAAAGCAGCGGGTTGACGGGCAGGAGGTTGTCGTCCGAGTACTGGACCAGCTGGTCGAAGGTCCACGCGGCCACCGGGTTCACCTTGACCAGGCCGTTGGCCTCATCCCAGGTGACCAGCGGGGTGTTGGTGCGCGTGGGTGCCTCGTCGCGGCGGACACCGGTGAACCAGAGTTCGTAGCCGGACAGGGTGCGGCGCAGCGGGGCCACCTTCCGGAGGGCGCAGCACTGGGCGGCGTCGCGGGCGAAGAGGTCCTTGCCCAGGAGGCGGTCCTGCTGTTCCACGGTGTTCTCGGGGAGCACGTCCACCACGTTGACGCGGAGGTTTGCGGCCACCTCGTCACGCGTGGCGTAGGTTTCCGGGAAGTGGTAGCCGGTCTCCAGGAACAGGACGTCGACGCCGGGCATCTGGTCCGCGACCAGGGCCGGCAGGACGGCGTCGGCCATGGAGCAGGCGACGGCGACGGCGGGCAGGTCGAAGTTGCGCTCTACCCAGGCGATGACGTCGCGGGCTGGCGCGTCCCAGCCGAGCTCGGCGGCGCCGGCTTCGGCCAGGCCCTTCAGCTCTTCCTTGCTGCGGAGTTTGAGGGTTTCGGCATTCTTGGTTTCGACAAGCTCAACCACCGTCGCCTTTGCCTCAGCCGGCTCAACCACAGGGTCTACTCCGAGTGCGTGCTTGCTCATTACTGCAGTGCCTCCTCGTCTGCTGCGTGGGCCCATTCGGCGAAGGTCTGGCCCTCGGCGCGCTGGGCAACGAAGGTGCGGACAACGCGCTCAACGTAGTCCGGCAGGTCGTCCACGTACACCTTCAGGCCGCGGACGGTACGTCCCAGGCCGGCCTCTTCGCGGCTGCTGGAAGCCAGCCCGCCGCCCAGGTGGACCTGGAAGCCCGGGGAGGGGTCGCCGTCGGGCGTGGGAAGCATCATGCCCTTAAGCCCGATGTCCGCCGTCTGGATGCGGGCGCAGGAGTTGGGGCAGCCGTTGATGTGCAGGGACAGCGCGTGCGGCAGCTCGCCGGACTCGGCGAGGTCGGCCAGGCGGCGCTCAAGTTCGGCAACGGCCGTGGCGGCGGTGTGCTTGGTCTCCACGATGGCCAGCTTGCAGTACTCGATGCCGGTGCAGGCGATGGTGCCGCGGCGGAACACGGACGGGCGGGCGGACAGGCCCAGCGCGTCGAGCTCGGCCACCAGCGGCTCCACGTGGTCCTTCTCGACGTCCAGGACAACCAGCTTCTGGTGCGGGGTGGTGCGCAGGCGGTAGGAGCCGCGGGCCTCGAGGGTGTCCGCGAGCTTGACCAGGGCAGCCCCTGACAGGCGGCCGGCCACCGGCGTGGCGCCGATGAAGAACTTGCCGTCCTTCTGCTCGTGCACGCCCACATGGTCGCCGGGCGTGGTGGGCTTGGGCGCCGCGGGGCCGTCGGCCAGCTTGTAGCCCAGGTATTCGTCCTCCAGGATCTGGCGGAACTTCTCCGGGCCCCAGTCAGCCATCAGGAACTTCAGGCGGGCCTTGGTGCGCATGCGGCGGTAGCCGTAGTCGCGGAAGATGCTGGTGACGCCGAGCCACACGTCCGCTGCCTGCTCCGGCGTCACGAAGGCGCCAAGGCGCTTGCCGAGCATCGGGTTGGTGGACAGCGCGCCGCCGGCCCAGAGGTCGTAGCCGATTCCCAGCTCGGGGTGGCGCACGCCTACCAGGGCGAAGTCGTTGATCTCGTGGACCACGTCCTGGCTGGGGTGCCCGGTGATGGCGGTCTTGTACTTGCGGGGCAGGTTGGACAGCAGCGGGTTGCCGATGAACCGCTCCCCCAGCTCGGCGATCAGCGGGGTGGGGTCGATGATCTCGTCCTTGGCGATGCCGGCCACGGGCGAGCCCAGGATCACGCGGGGAACGTCGCCGCAGGCCTCGGTGGTGGACAGGCCAACACCTTCCAGGCGGTTCCAGATTTCGGGGATGTCCTCCACGCGGATCCAGTGCAGCTGGATGTTCTGGCGGTCCGTGAGGTCGGCGGAGTCCCGGGCGAAGTCCACGGAGATCTGGCCGATGACGCGCAGCTGCTCGGTGGTGAGCGCGCCGCCGTCGATCCTCACACGGAGCATGAAGTACTTGTCTTCGAGCTCGTGCGGCTCAAGGGTTGCGGTCTTGCCGCCGTCGATCCCCTGCTTGCGCTGGGTGTACAGGCCCCACCAGCGGAACCGGCCGTGCAGGTCCTGGCCCGGGATGGCGTCGAAGCCTTCCTTGGCGTAGATGGTTTCGATACGCTCGCGCACGTTAAGGCCGTCGTCTTCCTGTTTCCAGGTTTCGTTGGCGTTCAGGGGCGTCTTGCCGTCCACTTTCCACTGCCCGTGCGGCTTTGCAGCGGGACGGGCAGGGCGGGCGGGGCGCTTAGGGGCAGCGGAGTCCGCGGACGCTCCGGCTAGAGCTGTATCAGTCATGCATCGACTGTAGGTCCCGCCCGAATTGCGTCACAAAGGCCCGGAAACGCTAAGTCACCTAGGGAAATATTTCGTCACGAAACGCCGGACGGCCTTGAAGAAGCCTTCCTGCTGTGCATCAGACGGGCGGTCCGCGGCGGCTTCGGCCGGGCCCTTAACCTTCGGTTTCGCGGGCAGCGCAGCCCGCGCTGCTGCGGCAGCTTCCCGGGCCTTCGCGACGGCGGCGTCGTACCGTTCCAACGCAATCTCGGCGAGCACCGGGGACGGCAGCAGCGGCTCGGTGATGAGGTCGGCGCCCGCCTTGGCGAGCTGGTCGTGGAAGAAGCCCGGCGCCAGGAGGTATGAGGCAATCACGACGCGCCCGCCGACGTCGACCGCTCCCGCGGACTCCCCCGCGCCGGCACCGCCTTCCAGTTCCTCCCGAAGCATCGCGACGGCGTCGGGCACGGAAGGCTTGGCGGAGGCACCATAGGCGGCCACCATCCGGTTCGACCGCAGCTCCCGCAGCTGGCCCAGCAGCTCCTCCACGCTGAGCGCGGCGTTGGGGTTGGACGAACCGGCAGCGGCCAGCACGATCACGTCGTTGTCCGTAACCCCGGCTTCGTGCAGCCGCTGGTCAAGCAGCGCCGCCAGGCGGGGATCCGGGCCCAGCGGTGCGGCTGCCGCGCTGCCCGGGCGGCTCTTGACTGCCCGCGCGATGTCCACCTTCACGTGGTAGCCCACGCTCAGCAGCAGCGGCACGACGACGGCGGACTCCCCCTCCGGCAGGCCCGCCACCACGTCCACCAGGTCGGGCTGCTGGACGTCCACGTACGCTTCCCGGACGTCGAGGCCGGGGCGGAGGGCGGCGATGCCGGCGCGCAGGGCGTTGACCTCGGCGGCTCCCTGTGTGTTGGACGTCCCATGGGCGCAGGCGATCATGATGGGGCTGTTCATAGGGGCTAGCGTAACGTTGGAGCCGCCCTGTCCGCCCTCTTTGAATTGCCGGGACGCTCCATGACATTCCCTTTTGACATCGCCCTGGTATGGCTGGACCTGGCCGGCATCTTTTTCTTTGCCGTCTCGGGATCCCTGCTGGCGGCACGCAAGCGGTTCGACATCCTGGGCTCGCTCCTGTTGGCCTCGCTGGTGTCCCTGGGCGGGGGAGTAATCCGCGACATCATCCTCAACACCGTTCCGGCCGCGTTCACCAACCCTGCCTACCTGGTGCCGCCGCTGCTGGCAACCGTGCTGGTGTATTTCCTGTACTCCAGCGTCCAGCGTTTTACCTCGCTTTTGGTCCTGTTCGACGCCGGCGGGCTGGCACTGTTCTGCATCACCGGCACCCTGAAGGCGATTTCGTTGGGAATGAACCCGCTTGCGGCAGTCCTGCTGGGCGTCACTACTGCGGTGGGCGGCGGGCTGCTGCGCGATATCACTGCCAACGAGGTGCCGCAGCTGTTTGATGCCGGGGATCTGTATGCGCTGCCGGCCTTCAGCGGGGCCACCCTGACCTCCGTGCTGTGGGTGACGGGTTCATTCAATGCCGTCACTGCGTGCCTGGTTGCGGCTGTTGTTTTTGCCTTCCGGGTGGTGGCGTGGCGCCGGTCCTGGTACGTGCCGCTGGCGGTCCAGGGGTGGCACCGGCCGGGCCCTGACGGCGGCGAAGCGAGGGTCCGCAATTAGCTAGGATATGAGCATGACTGACATGTTCCTCGAGAAGTTCCGCTCGCTTGTTCCGAAGTATCTCGAGGATGAATGGCAGGAAGAGGACGGGCTGTCCGAAGAGGAGCTGGACAAGGCCCTGGCCGAGCACCAGTTCCAGATCCCCCTGGTCCTCCGCGAGTTCTACCTCGCCCTGGGTGGCTGCGAGGACCTGATGGAGGCCTACCACTACTTCTGGGACCCCGAAGAGCTCGAGGTGGACGACGAAGGTTTCCTCATGTTCCTCGAGGACGAGGAAGAGCAGTTCACCTGGGGCTTCCGTGTGGGCGACCTCGGCATCCCGGACCCCATCGTGTACCGCCGCAACAACGCCCGCGGCCAGTGGAAGTCCGAAGAAGGCACCTTCTCCGAGTTCGTGTTCGACATGTTCGAGTGGGCCTTCGAGGACGACGAAGAAGACTAGGGCTCCTCTGCTTCGGCCCTCCGGCCTTGCTGGGGCACTCCGCCGGGTTTCCCCAGCTTTGGAGGAGCACGACGGCGTGTCCCCCGGTTTTGCAGGCATGTCTCCGGTCTTCCGGGGCAAACCTGGAGAATCTCAGCGCACCACCCTGCCGCGCAGAACCTGCCACACTTCATCAATGATCTTTTGCGGGTTGTAAACCACGTCCGCATAGCCGTATCGGAGCACCGCGTAGCCAGTGAGCGTGCTCGCGTTGTTCCTTACCCTGTCTTTTTTCACCTGCCGCGGTTCCAGGTGGCTGCCTCCGTCTATCTCGACAATGAGGAATCCTTCCAGGAGGAAGTCCACGAACCCGATCCCCGGCAGCTCAACTTGGGTCTCCGTGTGGATTCCTTCGCTGCGGAAGAGTAGTCGGGCAACCACCTCGATGGCCGAGTCCGCTGTGCCATCCACCAGGTCCAGCACACTCCTGGCGCTGCCGTTCCGGTTACCGGGCAACCTTTCCCGCAGGTAGCCCAGGGTTGTTACGCCCTGCCGCACCGCGCTTTCAACGATGACGGCTGCTTCCACAGCCGGAAGGCAGCGCAAGCTGTGGATCAGGACATCGGTGGTACTTGCGATGGGTTTCAGCCGATCGGGAGACGGCACCAAGGACTCCCGGTGAACTACGGCATCGCGGGGACCGCCGTGTCTGCAGAGCAGGTGAAGTGTCCGTGGCTCGTGCAGCAGCCAAAGCTGCCGATGGCCGGCAGCCGACGCGCACGTCAACAGGCCGTTGCCGAGCACGGCGCCCATCAGGTCCGAGGGAGCACCTGGCAGTGCAACCACTCCATGCCGCAGACGAAGAATTTCGCCGCCCGCCACCGCCTTCCGGACATCCCGGTCTTTGAATCCTGCCCGCAGGAGGGTGGATGTCCGAGCCACGGAGCCTGCCTGAAGGAGGAAATGGAAGAGGTCCATGAGGCCAGCAGACCCAATCTCGGGCGGCCGCGGCAGGGCGGTTGGGCCGTATGTGGACAAGGTGGTGCTGAGATTCCCCGGCTATGGCATGGTGCATCGGCGTGTCATGAGGACTCGCCGGGCCCGCAGAGCATCCTGGGCCTAAAGATGGGGAAATTCGGCGCGGAAAGTTTTTGACACGGACAGTAACAAGGGACTTGCGTCTTGTGACAAAGCTGTCATAGACTGTTTCCGGATCCGCTAAACGCCTCCGGCGGGTCTGATGCGAACGGAGAGATAGCCCCGGTTCACAGCAACATATGACTCGTATTGTTGTTGCGGACCGGGGCTATCCCGTTTATCAGGCGCCCCGGCGAACGGGACGGCGGCGCCGCACATGGAGAAGCCCGGCGCCTGGGGGGAGCCGGGCTTCGACATATCCAGAGAAAGCTAGCTGGCGCGGTCCACCACAGCCAGGGCGAAGTTGGACAGCGAATCCTTGACCACGCCTTCGGGCAACGGGGCCAACGCGGCAATCGCTTCATTGGCCCAGCGGCGCGCAACCACCCAGGATTCTGCAGTGACGGGGTGCTCGCGCAGGCCGGCAACAGCCTCGGCCAATGCCTCATCGGAGGTCAGGTCGCCGTCGATCAGCCGGAGAAGTTCGACGGCGGACTGGTCACCGTCCGCGGCAGCCTTGCGCAGGAGCAGCACCGGCAGGGTGGGCACCCCTTCGCGCAGGTCGGTTCCCGGCGACTTGCCGGACTTCACCTTAACGCCGGTAACGTCGATGACGTCGTCCGCGAGCTGGAAGGCAACCCCCACCTTCTCGCCGTACTCCACGAGCACATTTTCGAATTCGGGATCAGCCCCGGCGAAGATGGCGCCCAGCTGGCCGGAAGCGGCCACCAGCGATCCGGTCTTGTCGGCGATCACGGAGAGGTAGTGCGCCACCGGATCCTCGTCCGGGCGCGGCCCGACGGTTTCGTGCAGCTGGCCCAGGCACAGGCGCTCGAAGGTGCGGGCCTGGATGCCCAGCGCCCGGGAGCCGAGCTCGGACACCAGGATGGAGGCGCGGGCAAAGATGAGGTCGCCGGTGAGGACGGCTACGGAGTTTCCCCACACTTCGTGGGCCGTGGGGGCGCCGCGGCGGAACGGGGCGGAGTCCATCACGTCGTCGTGGTACAGGGTTGCCAGGTGCGTCAGTTCAACCACGACGGCGGCCTGCACCACTGCGGGCAAGGATGCGTCGCCGAGGTGGGCGCAGAGCAGGGTGAGCAGCGGCCGGATCCGCTTGCCGCCGGCTTCCACCAGGTGACGCGACGTTGCGTCAGCCAGGGGATCCGAGTTGGCGATGGCTTCGCGGAGCTTCTTCTCCACCTTGGCCAGGTTGTTGGTGATGGCCGGGCCCAGTTCAGCGTCCTCGGCAATGGCGGCAAAACCCGCGGGCAGCTGGAGGCCGGTGGCGATGGCGCTGGTGTTGAGCGAAGGTTCAGCGGCCGTCATGCCGTGTCCGGCGTGGGTCCAGCTGTGGTCTGCGGGGTTGGTCACGGGTTAACCCTAACTTTTTGTTGCGGATACCGCTGGTTCGAAGCAGACGGGGTATTGGATGTGGCCGGAACCAGCGATTCCAGGACACGGATCATCCGGTCCTCGACGCCCTTCGCCGACGGGTCGGTGAGGTTGGCCAGAAGCCGCACCACAAACCGCATCAGCACCGGGATGGGCATGCCCGTACGCAGCGCGAGCTTCATGACGGCGGGCTTGCCGATCAGCGCGGCGAACGCGCGGCCCAGGGTGAAATGCGATCCCCACTGCTGGCGCACATAGTCCGCGTACCTGCCAAGGTGCGCGTCGGCGTCGTACGTTCCGCCCGAAGAAGCCGAGCGTGAGGAGGCATCGATAATGAACTCGGCGGCGAAACGCGCGGATTCCATCGCGTAGGAGATGCCCTCGCCGTTGAACGGGGAGACCATGCCGCCGGCGTCGCCCAGGAGGAGCAGGCCGGGTGAATAGTGCGGGGTGCGGTTGAAGCCCATGGGCAGGGCGGCGCCGCGGATTTCGCCTACCTGGTTTTCGGGTGTGAAGCCCCAGTCCGCGGGCATGCCTGCGGTCCATTCGCGCAGGACCTGCTTGTAGTCGAGCTTGCCGAATTCCTTGGAGGAGTTCAGGATGCCCAGGCCCACATTGGAGGTGCCGTCGCCCACACCGAACACCCAGCCGTAGCCGGGCAGCAGCTTGCCGTCGCGTCCGGGGAGCTCCAGCCAGCCTTCCATCCAGTCGTCGTCGGTGCGCGGGCTGGTGAAGTAGGTGCGTACGGCCACGCCGAGGGGACGGTCGTCGCGTTTCTGGATGCCGAGGGACACGGCAGTGCGCGTGGAGTTGCCGTCCGCGGCGAGGACGACGTCGGCGCTGAACTCGCGCGTCTCCCCCGTCTTGCGTCCGGACTCGTCCAGGAGCGCTGCGCGGACGCCGGTCACGCGGCCGCTTTCGCTGGAGAGGGCGTCGGTAACGCTGTGCCGCTCAAGGATGGTGGCTCCGGCTGCCTGGGCGTGCCGGGCCAGTTCCTCGTCGAAGCCCAGGCGGGTGCGGATCAGGCCGTACTGCGGGAAGTCGGAGACCTCGGGCCAGGGCAGTTCGATGGTGCGGCCCCCGGCAATCAGGCGCAGGCCCTTGTTGCGGCGCCAGCCGTCGTTTTCCGAGTGCGGCAAGCCGAGCTTCTGGATTTCCCTGACGGCGCGGGGCGTGAGCCCGTCACCGCAGACCTTTTCCCGAGGGAAGCTGGTCTTTTCCAGGACCGTGACCTCGATGCCGGCCTTGGCAAGGTAGTACGCGGCGGTGGATCCAGCCGGACCCGCGCCGACAATCAGTACCCTCACAGGTCAGCGGGTGATGTTGCGGCGCAGCTTGGCCACCGGACCTTTGCGCGCAGCGATGGCGGCAGCGCCATTATCGGGCGTCGATTCCGGAGCCTTGAACGCACGGTGCACCGCCACGATGCCGCCGGTGAGGTTGCGGTAGGTGACGTTTTCCCAGCCCGTTTCCTGCAGCCATGAGGCCAGGTGGTCCTGGTCCGGCCAGGCGCGGATGGACTCGGCGAGGTAGACGTAGGCGTCCGGGTTGGAGGCGACCTTGACGGCGATGGCCGGCAGGGCGCGCATGAGGTATTCGGTGTACATGGTGCGCCAGAGCGGAACCACGGGCTGGGAGAACTCGGCAATGACCAGGCGGCCGCCGGGCTTGGTGACGCGGAGCATCTCCTGCAGCGCCTTCTTGGGCTCGTTAACGTTCCGCAGGCCGAAGGAAATGGTGGTGGCGTCAAACGTGTTGTCCGCGAACGGCAGGTTGGTGGCGTCACCGGCGATGAAGTCGATGTCCGGGCGGCGGCGCTTGCCGACCTTGAGCATTCCGAGGGAAAAGTCGCAGGCCACCACATCTATGCCTGCATCGGCATATGGTTCGCTGGACGTGCCGGTACCGGCGGCCAGGTCCAGGACCCGCTGGCCCTTTGAGACCTCCATGGCTTCCACCACAACCTTGCGCCAGCGGCGGGTCTGCCCCATCGAGAGGACATCATTGACGACGTCGTATTTCGGTGCGACGTCGTCAAACATCGTGGCTACTTCGTCCGGACGCTTATCCAAGGATGCTCGGTTCACCATGTCATTGTCTCAAATGTTCGGCAGCGTCCGGACCACCGGGCGTTTGACTCACGGCTGCCGCAGGAATGCCCTAACATCCTCCGCCACCAGGTCAGGGCACTCCCACAGGACAAGGTGGCCGGCGTCCGGGTAGATCTTCAGTTCCGCGCCCGGGATGCGTGCCGCCAGCTCTGTCTGGTCCGTCCGGGGCAGCAGCGTGTCCTGCCCGCCGTGCAGGATCAACGCGGGCACGTTGATCGTTCCCGCTTCGGTGGGCGGGATGGCTTCGTAGAGGCCTCGCAGCGCGTCCTTCCAGACGTACGCCGGCATCATCAGGCCGTCTCGGACGCGGTCCTCAAGAAACCACTGCGGGACGGGCCTGTACAGGGGGAACCACTCGAGGGACTCCCGCACCCACGCCTCGTCCATCGGATCCGCCAGGGCATCGACGTCGTCCGCGAACGGCGGGCGGCCGGCAAGGCTGAGGGGCGAACCCACAAATACCAGCGCATCCATGCGGCCCGGCTGGTCCACCGCCAACTGCTGGGCCACATAACCACCACTCGAGGAGCCGAGCACGGCTGCCCATTCCAGTCCCAAGGCATCGAGGATGGCCACCACGTCCCCGGCCTGGTCACGCAGCGAGTAGCCCTGGCGTGGCTTGTCGGCCTCACCATGTCCGCGGAGGTCCGGAGCGGCGATGCGGAACCCCGGCAGCAGCGGGACCAGGCGGTCAAAGGACCTGCGCGATTCACCCCAGGCATGCAGGAGGAGCAGCGGCCTGGCCGTGGGATCGCCCTGGATCAGGCAGGGGACGGTGATACCGGTGCTGAGCGTGAGCCTGCGGACTTCCGCGTCCATAGCTGAAGGGTACGCCCGCCAGCGAAAGAGGGCACGGGAGCGGACCACGCTTAAAGGTACTTGGCTTCGCAAGTACCTTTAAGTACTTTCGGGTAGCGTTGAGGCAATCATGACGAGCACCTTCCGCACCTTGACAATCCCCCTGGATGGAAAAGCATTCCCCGGCGGGCTGCCTTCGTTCTTGGTCCGGGACGATGTTCTCTGCTGGACGCGGCGGGAGGCCGGGCTTGCGGGCTTTGGCGAGATCGCGCGGTTCACGGCCACGGGCCCGGAGCGCTTCCTGGAAGCCGACATCTGGTGGCGGCACCTCGTCATCGAAGCCGAGATCACCGATTCCGTGGAGCTGCCTGGCACGGGCCCGGTGGCCTTCGGCTCCTTCGCCTTCTCCAAGACCTCCGCCCACGAATCCCGCCTGGTCGTGCCGGAGATCGTGGTGGGCGTGCGGGACGGCCAGGTCTGGCTTACCCAGCTGACGTTCGACGACGGCGACCTCACCGAAGAGGGTGCCCTCGCCGCGCTGGACCGCTGGCTGAGCGGCGGGCGGCCGGCGGCGGCAGCGGACTCCGCCGGGAACCCTGACCACGGTGAGGTTCCCGCCCGGGCCGGCGGCGCCGTCGTACGCCCTCTCCCCCTGGCCGCCGGCGCCACGCTGCACACGGGATCCCTCAGCGAGGAAGCCTGGATGGCGGCCGTTGAAGCGGGGGTGGCGGAAATCCGGACCGGGGCGCTGGAAAAGCTGGTACTGGCGCGGGACGTTGTGGCCACCGTCCCCACCGGCGTGAATGCCGCGAAGGTGCTGCGCGAACTCGCGGTGCGGTACCGCGAATGCTGGACGTACGGCGTTGACGGTTTGGTGGGTGCGACCCCGGAGATGCTGATCCAGGTGGAGGGCCGGACCGCGCAGGCGCGCGTACTGGCCGGAACACTCGACCGCCGCGATGCCCACGGCGAGGACGGCATCCCGATGGACTACGCCACGCGCGTGCTGGCCGGATCCGAGAAGCAAAGGCACGAGCACGAGATCGCGATCCAGTCGCTCACTACGCAGCTGGCGCCGTTCTCCGAGGCGATGAACGCTCACGACGAACCCTTCATCCTCGAACTGCCGAACGTCTGGCACCTGGCGTCAGACGTTAAGGCAGAGCTCACAGAGGTGGAAGGCCATGTGCCCACCTGCCTCGCGCTGATCAATGCTTTGCACCCTACCGCTGCCGTTTGCGGAACGCCCACGCAGGTTGCCGGTGCCCTGATCCGGAAACTCGAACACCTGGACCGCGGTCCGTACGCCGGGCCCGTGGGCTGGTTGGACGCTGCCGGAAACGGTGAATGGGGCATCGCCTTGCGCGGCGCTGTGATCGAAACTCCGGATACCGTGCGCTTATATGCCGGATGCGGAATAGTGGACGGCTCGCAGCCCGAGGCCGAGCTGGCTGAAACCTGGGCCAAGTTCCGTCCGATGCTCGAAGCCTTGGGCATCCGGAGCTGATCCCCCCGCCCAACCAGGTAGCAGAAAGTGTCGTTTTGAAGGGTGAAAACGGCAGTTACGGCTACTCAGTTGGGTAAGAGTCCGGAATAGGAGACAGCCGTGCAGTCAGCCGGGTTGATTTCTGATGTGATTTAGTTATCCAATAGTGAAACTAAGTTTCCTGTGATGCACATCTCATAATCGGGGCTACACTATGAACCGATTTAGTACCGCATACCCCTGCAACAAAAGGTAAGAATTATGCAGCTCAAGTCCCTGGCCACGGCCAAAATGACCGCCAAGGCAGCAGCACTCTTCGCCGTTGGCGCCCTCACCCTCACGGCGTGCGGCGGCAGCTCCACCCCCGCCGCCTCCGAAGGCGGCATCCAGCTGATCAACGCAGGCAAGCTCACCGTCTGCTCGGACATCCCCTACGAGCCCTTCGAGTTCGAGAAGGACGGCCAGACCGTCGGCTTCGACGTGGACATCGCCAAGGAGGTTGCCAAGGACCTCGGCGCCGAGCTCAGCATCGTGGACAGCTCCTTCGAAGCCATCGAGACCGGCACCGCGCTGACCCAGTGCGACCTGGGCATCTCCTCGATCTCCATCACGGACACCCGCAAGGCCGTCATGGACTTCTCCACCCCCTACCTCGATGACGACCTGGCCCTCGTCGCCAGCGAAGAGTCGGGCATCAGCAGCCTGGACGACGCCAAGGGCAAGAAGGTGGGCGTCCAGCAGGCCACCACCGGCGCCGACTACGCGCAGGAACAGGGCATCGACGCCCAGCAGTTCGAGGACACCGGCCTCCTGGTCCAGGCGCTCCAGGCCGGCACCATCGACGCTGCGCTGGGCAACCAGTCCGTGCTCGGCTACGCCATCAAGGACGACCCCAAGTTCAAGAGCGTTGAGGAGTTCGCCACCGGCGAGCAGCTGGGCATCTCCATCAAGAAGGGCAACACCGCCATGGCCGAGAAGGTCAACGGCACGCTCGAGCGCCTGAACGAGGACGGTTCGCTGGAGAAGTTCAAGACCACCTGGTTCGGCGAAGCCGCCAAGTAAACCAGAGCGGGGACACGGGGCTTCAGCAGCCCTGGACCCTTCCCAGCCCTGAGAACCACGCAGCAGGGGCCCCGGATAAGCTGTACCGCTTCCGTCCGGGGCCTCTGCCACGCATAACGAATGTGAGCAATTCATGGCAATGACCGCACGTCAGCGCGCCAGAGTAAGCCTGTATGTCCAGGCCGGAATCTTTATTGTGGCCGTCGCCGCGCTGATCCTGGCCACCGACTGGGAGACCATCGGCAACAGTGTCTTCAACTTCGCCAAGATCGGGCCCATGTTCCCGGGCATCTTCGTCACCGGCCTGGTCAACACCCTGGTCTACACGTTCCTGGGCTTCATTGTGGGCCTTTCCGGCGGCCTGCTGCTGGCCCTGATGAAGCTCTCCAGCTTTCCGCTGTACCGCTGGATCGCCACCGGCTACATCGAATTCTTCCGCGGCATCCCCGCCCTGCTGGTCTTCATCGCCTTCGGCTACGGCGTTCCGCTGGCCTTCGGCGTCTCGTGGAACGTCACCGTCATCGTGATGATCTCGCTGGGTATGGTGGCCTCGGCATATATCGCCGAAACCCTCCGCGCCGGTTTGCAGGCTGTCCCCAAAGGCCAGCTCGAGGCTGCCCGCTCGCTCGGCATGCCGCAGTGGCGGGCCATGGTGACCATCGTGATCCCGCAGGCGTTCAAGATCGTCCTGCCGCCGCTGACCAACGAGATCATCCTGCTGACCAAGGACTCCTCGCTGATCTACGTCCTGGGCCTGACCGCCTCACAGTACGAGCTCACCAAGTTCGGCCGCGACGGCATCTCCAGCCTGGGCGCCGGCCTGACGCCGCTCCTGGTGGCGGGCGCCTTCTACCTGGTCATCACCATCCCCCTGAGCCTCCTGGCCCGGAAGTTCGAAAGCCGCTCCGCGCGGACCAAGCGATAGGCAGGGAAGACAATGAACGACGTCGTACGCTCCTCCGGCGGAACCGGCACCATCCACGCCGCCGGCGTGGAAATCAAGGACCTGCGTAAGTCCTACGGATCCAACGAGGTCCTCAAGGGTATCAGCCTGGACGTGGCTCCGGGCGAGGTGGTGTGCCTGATCGGCCCCTCCGGCTCCGGCAAATCCACCCTTCTGCGCTGCGTCAACCTGCTGGAACAGCCCAACCAGGGCAGCATCCAGGTGGGCGGTTTCGAAGCCACCGACCCCGACGTGGACATCGACAAGATGCGCCGCAAGGTGGGCATGGTGTTCCAGCAGTTCAACCTGTTCCCGCACCTGGACGCGAAGCGCAACTGCTCCATCGCCCAGACCAAGGTCCTCAAGCGGTCCCAAGCTGAGGCGGACAAGGTGTCCATGCACAACCTTGAGCGTGTGGGCCTGGGCCACCTCGCCGACCGCTTCCCGGACCAGCTCTCCGGCGGGCAGCAGCAGCGCGTGGCGATCGCCCGCGCCCTGAGCATGGACCCCGAGCTGATGCTCTTCGACGAGCCCACGTCCGCCCTGGACCCCGAGACGGTGGGCGATGTCCTGTCCGTCATGCGGAACCTGGCCAAGGAGGGCATGACCATGCTGGTGGTCACGCACGAGATGGGCTTCGCCCGCGAAGTGGCGGACCGCGTGGTGTTCATGGACGGCGGCGTTGTGGTGGAGGAAGGCGTGGCCGAGCAGGTCATCGGCGCCCCCACGCAGCCGCGCACCAAGGAATTCCTGCGCCGCGTCCTTGATCCGACGCATATCGAGATCGAAGAGTAGCCACTTCCTGACCCGCTAATTCACAATCGACACACACATTCCCTGGCGCCTGGATATACCCATGGCGCCAGGGAATCTGTGCGTCGTGAGGGTTTATGGGCGCCGCCCGTCCGGGCATGTACGACGGCGGCACGCGCCTTGGGTGCGGACCTTTACTTCCGCCGGTGCCGGGAACAGAATGGGTCCACCAACAGCCCTGGCTCAGCAGCGTGCTGCCCATCCGGCTGCCGTCCCATCCCGGTCGGCACTAAGAGGAGCGCTGGCATGACAGATCCGGCAAACACATCCCGGGCCACGGAAGCGGTATCCCACCGCGCCGCACGGCTGGCCTCGATCCGGTCTTTCCAACGGGTGGACGCCTACATCACGGACGCCAGCCTGCGCCGGAAGGGCCAGTCAGATGTCTGTGATTTCACTTTCGGCAATCCCCACCAGATGCCGCCCGACCGCTACGTCAATACGCTTCGAGACGCCCTGACCCCGAAGAACGATCAGTGGTTCGCATACCAGACCAACGGTGAGGCAGCCCGGGAGGCCGCCGCGGAATCCCTCCAGCGGCTGTTGGACGTTCCCTTCCGGACCGAGGATATCTACCTCACCACCGGAGGGTTCGCCGCCATCGCCCTGGCGCTGAAAACCGTGGCTGATCCGGGTGATGAGGTCATCTATAGTCTGCCGCCCTGGTTCCTCTACGAGCCGCTGATCCTCGAAGCCGGGCTGGTACCGGTCAAGGTCACGGTGGACATCACCACGTTCGACCTGGATCTAGATGCGATCGAGGCGGCCATCACGGAGCGGACCAGGGTGCTCATCGTCAACTCGCCGAACAACCCCACCGGCCGAATCTATCCGCCCGAGCTGCTGACCCGGCTTGCGGACCTGCTGGAAGCGGCCTCGGTAAGGATTGGCCGGCGGATCTATCTTGTCTCGGACGAAGCCTACAACCGGATCGTGTTTGACGGCCTGCGCTTCCACAGCCCGGCGGAGTTCTATCCGCATACGCTTCTGGCCTACTCCTACGGCAAGACCCATCTCTCGCCTGGCCAGCGGGTGGGCTATCTGGCGCTGCCGCCCTCAATGCCACACCGGGACGCGATGCGCCCGGCCATCACAGGCCTGCAGGTGGCGATGGGCTGGGTGTATCCCAACGCCCTGCTGCAGCATGCGCTTCCCGAACTTGAGAAGTTCTCCATCGACGTCAGCCAGCTGCAGCGGCGCCGGGACCGGCTCGTCGACGCGCTGGGCGGCATGGGATACCGCGCCCAGCCGCCGGAGGGGAGCTTTTACCTCTACGTTCCCTCCCCCGTTCCGGACGACGAGGCATTTACCGAGTCCCTTGCCCGCCGGGATGTCTTCGTATTTCCGGGCGTGCTGTTCGAAACACCAGGCTTCTTCCGGATCTCCCTGACAGCGAACGACGACATGGTCGAACGCAGCCTGCCTGCCTTCAAGGAAGCGATTGAGGAGCACCGCCCGTGATGGGACAGGAGTAAAAAAATGCAACGTACCTACCCGCAGGGTGTCCCGTGTTGGGTCGACACAGAACAGCCTGACGTCGAGGCCGCCAAGGATTTCTACGGCGGCCTCTTCGGCTGGACCTTTGAAGATGTGATGCCGCCGGGGGCGCCAGGAAGGTATCTGGTAGCACGGCTCGACGGGCAGGAGGTCGGCGGACTGGCCAGCGGCTCAAGGGGCACCACTGCGTGGAACACCTACATAGCAGTAGATGATGCGGATGCTGCAGTGAAGAGGCTCGCGGCAGCCGGAGCCAAGGTGCTCTCGCCGGCGGAAGATGCCGGCGAAGACGGGCGCAGCGCGGTCCTGGCCGACCCGCAAGGAGTGGTGTTCCGCATCTGGCAGGCCAAGCGGCGTTTGGGAGCGCAGGCGGTTAACCAGCCGGGGGCCTGGAACTTCAGCGACCTGCACACGTCCGAACGCGAGCCAGCCATCGCGTTTTACGAGAACGCGTTCGGATGGCAGGTGGACGACGTCGGCTTCGGACTGATGATTCGACGTCCCGGCTACGGCGACCACCTTGAGGCAACCATCTACCCGGACATCAGGAAGCGTCAGACAGATTTCTCCGCCCCGCCCGGCTTCGAGGATGCCATCGCCTGGATCGGCGACACCTCAACCAACGAGCCTCCACACTGGCACGTCACCTTCGCCGTGGCCGACCGGGACCAGGCGGTCCTTGACGCCGAACGGCTTGGCGCGCAGGTCCTCAGCCAGGAGGACACCGGGTGGACGCGTCAGGCATTGATCCGGGATCCGCAGGGAGCAGAGTTCACCGCCAGCCAGTTCACGCCGCCAACGGGCTAGTCCCTCATCCGCCAGCCAGTTCACGCCGCCAACGGGCTAGTCCCTCATCCGCCATCCACTGCCTTAACGCGCAAGGACTCCCCGGACTGCCGCGGCCACGGCTTCCTTGATCCGCCCGTGGAGCTGCCGGAGCGAATGGCGGTCCGTGCGGACTTCCACGATGCTGCGTCCCGCCACCGGTTGGCCGAGCGCCTCGGCGAGTCCCGCCGTCGTACTCACAACGGAATGCCCGACGCCGTACGCCGCGGCGAGTGCCGCGATGTCCACCGAGTGCGGGGTGCTGAAGAGGCGTTCGACGGCATCTCCGTAGCGGCCGCCTTCCGCGACGGCGCCGTGCTCGAGCAGCCCGAAGATGGCGCCGCCCGAATCGTTGAGCACCACGATCCGCAGCTCCGGCTGCTCCTCCCCCGCCCCGAGGAGCAAACCGCCGGCGTCGTGCAGGAAGGTGACGTCGCCAAGCAGGACGGTGGTTTCCTGCCGCCCGCCCAGTGCGATGCCGGTGGCCGTGGAGATGGTGCCGTCGATCCCGGCGAGGCCGCGGTTGGCGTACACGGTGGCAGCAGGTTCGGGGGCAGGCAGGCCGGCCAGGTCAACGTCCCGGATCCCGTTGGAGGAGCCCAGCAGCAGCTGGCCGCGGGTGTGCTGCCAGACGAGGGACCCCACGGACGGCCCTGTTGCCGCGGCCTCGGCGGACAGCACCCCGTCCAGGGCATGCTGCGCCGCCGACCCCGCCAGCAGCCAGGTATCCAGCCACGCCCCGGCGCCACGGCCGGCGAATTCGGCGAGGTCCGCCAGGTTTTCCAGCGGAAGCTCGGTGCGCCGGCCGGGCTCGTACCAGGCGACGGGAACCGGCTGGTACAAGGCAGCCTGGACGTCTGAGCGGGCAAGGAGTGCCGCGACCGGCCGGGACAGCGTGGGCCGGCCGAACAGCACCACCCGCTCGATCGGCTGCGCGGCAGAGGGCCCGAAATGCTCCAGCAGCAGCCGGTACGGGCCCACCGCGTTCGGCCCGAAACGGGCGTTGGATGACGGTTCGGCGAGCAGCGGCAGGTTGTGGGCGCGGGCAAACGCTTCGGCGACGGGACCGGCGTCGTGCCCGGCGAGGACAACCGTCCGCCGTTCCGGCAGCTCATCCGGCGCCGGCGGCAGGTTCATGACGAGCGGCTCGGTGCCAACGCGGTAGCGCTGCCGCTCCACCCCGGGCGGGAGGGCCTCCTCCGGCGACGGCACCAGCGGGTCGCGGAAGGCAAGGTTGAGCTGGACCGGGCCGGGCGGCAGGTCGGGAAAGGCGCCGGTGGCTGCGGAGAGGCCGGTCTGGATGGCACGTTCCGGATTGCTGCCGGCCGGAACGTCGGCTGCGAAGCGCACCTGCTCGCCGAAGAGGTCCGGCTGGATGGTGGTCTGGTTGGCGCCGGTGCCGCGGAGTTCGTCGGGCCTGTCTGCGGACAAAACAATCAGCGGGACGGCGGCGTGGTTGGCCTCCATCACGGCGGGCAGCAGGTTCCCGACGGCGGTCCCGGACGTTGTCAGCACGGCCGCGGGCGAGCCTGTGGCGAGAGCCAGCCCCAGGGCTGTGAACCCGGCGGCCCGCTCATCGATCCGGACCAGAAGCTCCACCCGGCCCTCCGCGGACGCCTCCGCCAGCGCGTATGCCATGGGGGCCGACCGCGAACCCGGCGAAACCACCACGTGCCGCACACCGCCGTCGAGCAGGATTCCGACGGCGATCCGCGCCGCCGCGAGGGCGCTCAGCTCAGGGGCGGTGTCCGTAGCGTCGGGGGCAGAGTCGTTCAGCGAAGTCACCAAACCAGTCTGCCATCACCGACGCTCTCTCACCTTTCGCGCCAAAACCCCAAACGCCCCATCACCTTTCGCACCAAAAGCCCAAACGCCCCATCACCTTTCGGCCGTGGCCTTGCAGGAGGTGATGGGGCGTCGCCGGAAAAGCAACGAAAGGTGATGGGGCGTCGCAGAAAAACCTGCGAAAGGTGAGAGAGCGTCTGAAAACGACAGGCTCAATCCCCCGGCACGGATTTAGGCGTCGGTGCGGAACACCTGGATCACGGACGGCCGCGGCGCGCGGGCCTGGCCGCGAGCCGGCGTGGTACCTGCCGGGACGTAGTCCGGGAAGAAGGAAACCTGCTTCTCGAAGGTGCCGTCCTCGCCCGGGTGCTGCACCGCGACGAACACGGTGCGTTCCTCGTCGTGGATGATGGGGCCGCAGGTCTCGGCGTCACGCGGGACGGCGAGGAACTGCTCCACCTTGCCGCGTTCTGCGCCGTCCAAGGTGACCTTGAACAGGGCATCCGCCCGGCCAATACCGGAAGGCGCGCCGTCAGTGGAGATCCACAGGTTGCCCACGGAGTCGAAGGCCAGGTTGTCCGGGCAGGAGATGGGCGAGACCTTGTCCACCGGGAAGCCGGAGAAGTAGGTGACGTCGCCCTGCGCCGGATCGCCGCAGACCATGAGCAGGTTCCAGGTGAACTTGGTGGAGGTCTGGTCACCGGTTTCGGTGATTTCCACGATGTGCCCGTCGCGGTTCTTGTTCCGCGGGTTGACCTCGGTTGCGCCTTCGTTGGATTCAACACCGCGGTTGGAGTTGTTCGTGCAGGCAACGTAGACCTTGCCCGTGAACGGATTCGGCTCCACGTCCTCGCAGCGGTCCATCTTGGTGGGTCCAACCTTGTCGGCGGCCAGGCGGGTGTACACCAGGACCTCTTCCACGGTCATGTCCTTCACAGCGGACTTGCCGTCCACCACCAGGGGCAGCCATTCGCCGACGCCGTCGAAGGCGCCGTCAGCGGGAACAGCGCCGGTGCCGGTGATCTCAGCGGCAGATGAGTTGCCCGTGAACTTGGCGACGTACAGGCTACCGGCGGACAGCAGGGTCATGTTGTGCGCCCGATCGCCCTCGCGGTACTTGTCCTTCGACACGAACTTGTAGAGGTAGTCGAAGCGCTCGTCGTCGCCGGAGTACGCCACCGCATGCCCGGACTTGGCGATGATGACATTGGCGCCCTCGTGCTTGAAGCGGCCCAGCATGGAGTGCTTCTTCGGGGTGGAGTCGGGATCGAAGGGGTCGACTTCCACGATCCAGCCGAACCGGTTCGCCTCGTTCTCGTAGCCCGGCTTTCGGGTGTCCCAGCGGTCCTCGTCCAGCTCCCACTGCCGGGCGGTGGGCTTGGAGGTGATGCCGTAGCGCTTGTCGCCGGCGGATGTGCCGTTGCCCACGAAGTAGCCCTGGAAGTTTTCCTCGCCGGACAGGATGGTGCCCCATGGGGTGGTGCCGCCGGCGCAGTTGCCCAGCGTTCCCTTGATGAAGCGGCCGGCCTGGTCGTCTTTCGTCTTGACCAAGGCTGAGCCGGCGGCCGGGCCGGTCAGTTCGTACACCGTGTTGTTCAGGAAGCGGCGGTTCAACTCCGCACCCTTGACGTAGGTCCAGGGCTTGTTCTTGTTCTTGCGCTCCAACTCCACCACTGAGAGGCCATGTGCGGCTGCCCCCACGGCACGCATCTGCTTGGCGGGCATGGTGGGCGGGAACATGATGTTCTCGTTGGTGTATTCGTGGTTGGAGAACAGGACTGCGCGGCGGCCCTTGCTGCCCGGGATTTCCAGGATGTCCGTGTAGTCGTTGTTGTAGCCGAACTGCTTTTCCTGGGCTGCAACAGTCTGGTTGTTGATGTCGAACTCGGGCGTGCCATTGAAGATGGGGTCACCCCAGCGGATGACCGGCTGCCAGGTGAAGCCTTCCGGCACGGTGACGGCGTCCACCATGGCGTCGATGGACGGGATGGGTGTGAACTGGAGCTTGGACTTGCCGAAGCCTTCCTTCGCGGCCTTGGACAGGCCGGCGGCGGAGGCTGATTCGGGAGAGGTCACGGCTGAACCGAGGACGACGGCGAGCGCGCCGGCGGCACCGAAGCCCAGGGCGGCGCGGCGGGACATGGTGGCGGAGGCGATGTCGCGGAAGTAGCTGTTGGAGCTGGTGTTGCAGACGTCGCCGGCGCAGGCGTTGTCGCATTTCAGCGCGCAGGTGACGGCACTGCGCTTGCCCTTGGTGTGGCCGAGCATCGGCAGCAGGGTGAATTTGCGGGCAGTCGTTTCAGACATGGGGGCCTTCCAGGGAAAATCGATGCGGTTCGCCCACCCTGTCAGCCGATTTCTACGTCAAGTGGTCAGTAGGGTGAACCCAGGGTAAACCCGCCGGTAACCCGTGGTGACCTGCGAAAATGTGATAGAGGGTCCCAGGAAAAGCCGCGTTAAGTGATAGAGGGTTGCTGCGGAGCGAGGAATGCGTGGACGCGGCGGAGCCGCGCGAGCCACCAGTCCCGGCGCTCGGGTGAAGCCGCATACTGCTCGAGCAGCCCGGCGTCGGCGGCAACGTCGCGGAGCCGGATGGCGCCGTCGTCGGCCACCAGCGGATCCTTGGTGATGTCGGATTCGAACAGGGATACCGTACCCAGCCCGCACGCGTAGGGCAGTTCCGGAAGGGAAGCCGCCAAGGCCAGCCCGGCGCGGATGCCCACCGAGGTGTCCAGCGCGGAGCTGACGACGGCGGGCAGCCCGGCCTGCGCCACGATGTCCAGTGCGCGGCGCACTCCCCCAAGCGGCGCCACCTTGACCACGATCAGGTCGGCAGCTCCGGCCCGTGCCACGCGAAGGGGGTCGGACTCCTTGCGGACGCTTTCGTCGGCGGCGATGAGCACGGGCGTGCCGGCCGCCCGCAGCGCGCGGCGAACCTCGGCCAGCCCTTCGATGGTGGGCACGGGCTGCTCCGCGTATTCAAGCCCGACGGCGGACAGCCGGGTGAGTGCCTCAACCGCGGTGGGTACGTCCCAGCCGCCGTTGGCGTCCACGCGGATGGCGGCTTCGGGCAGCGCGGCACGGACGGCGGCGAGGCGGGCGGCGTCGTCGTCAAGGGTCTGGCCCTGCTCGGCAACCTTGACCTTGACGGCGTCCACCCGGCCGAAGCGGGCCAGGACGTCCGGAACCCGGTCAGCCGGAACGGCGGGGACGGTCGCGTTAACCGGGATGACAGACCGTACAGGCGGCGGGAAGCCGGACCAGGCGGCCTCGATGGCGGCGGCGAGCCACCGGGATGCCTCTGCGTCGGCATACTCCGGGAACGGGCAGAACTCGCCCCAGCCGGCCGGACCGCGCAGCAGCAGTGCTTCGCGTTCCATGATTCCCCGGAACTTCACGCGCATGGGAAGGCTGACCACGTGGGCGGACGCAAGCAATTCATCGAAGCCAGGAATGTCGGCGGAAGGGACAGCTGGGCGGGAGGGCATGGATTCACTGTACAAGCGGGGACTGGAACCCCTTTCAATGCATATCGATATCGATATATGATGTGGTCATGGCACGGGCAGCAACAACGTCGGACGCGTTCAATGCGGTGGCCGAGCCCCGCCGCCGGGAGATCCTGGATGCCCTGGCGGGCGGCGAACGGCCGGTGAACGATCTGGTGGACCTCCTGGACCTGGCCCAGCCGCACGTCTCCCGGCACTTGCGCGTCCTGCGGGACGTGGGCGTGGTGGACGTGCGTGGTGAAGGCCGGCAGCGGCTGTACCGGCTGAATCCGCAGGCCCTGAAGCCCATCCACGACTGGGTGGCCGGCTACCGGCACCTCTGGGAGGAACGGCTGGACGCCCTGGAGGGCGTGCTGGAGGACCTCAAGGATCAGGAAAACCAAGAGAAGGACTAGGGCAATGGCACAGACAGGCAGCGGCATCATCAACGTCACACTCCCGGGCGAGAACGAAATCCTCATCACCCGGACGCTCAACGCACCCCGGCACCTGGTCTACAGGGCGTGGACCACACCGGAGCTCGTCAAAAAGTGGTGGCCCGGCCGGCGCGGCGAGATGACCGTCGTCGAAATGGACTTCCGTGTGGGCGGGGGCTGGCGGTACGTCATGCTGGCCCACGGCGACTTCGAGTTGGCCTTCCACGGGACGTACCGCGAGATTGTGCCCAACGAACGGATTGTGCACACGGAGGTCATGGAAACTCCGGACGGGGCACCGGGCAGCGAGGAGGGGGCGGTGGTCAACACGGTTACCTTCGAGGATGCCGACGCCGGTGCCACCCTGGTCAGCATCCGCACCGACGCGGGTAGCAGGGAAGTCCGCGACATGATTGCCGGGTCCGGCATGGAAGGCGGTGTGCGGGAGCAGTTCGAGATCATCGAGGAGCTGGCGGCGGCGCTGGCGTAGCTGCTCCTCCCGGTCTTCACGAGGAGGGCCTGGGCTTGCGGCGCAGTCCCAGCTTTCTGTGAAATCCTTGAACGGATGACTCTTTCACGGCAAGCAACCGCCAGGACCGCAGCCCGCCCCGCACCGGGATCGGGTTTCCTCTTCGTGCTTGCCACCCTGGCCTGCGTCACAGGGCTCATGGCCACGTACTACTACTTTGTCCAGACCACCACCGGGCAGTTCATCGACGAGTCGGCCCTGGTGGAAGCCGTGCAGCTGCACGGCCCTGCCGGCAAGGCGACCACAAGATTCCTGGACCTGCTGCCCACCATCTCGTTGGTGATGGCCGCCGTCGTGGTGCTCTTTGTCACGGTGATCCGGCGACGCTGGACCGAGGCCGGGATCGCGGTGGCGGCATGCATCGGGGCGAACGCGGCCACCCAGGTTCTGAAGGCATTGCTGCCGGCCCGTCCGGACAAGGGCGTGGTGACGCTGGACCTGAACTCGCTGCCGTCCGGGCACACCACGCTGGCGGCGTCCGCGGCCGCCGCGGTGTTCCTCATGGCCTCGCCGCGCTGGCGCCCGATCGCGGGTTTTGTGGGCGGTACGTTCGCGATCGCCTCCGGGGTGTCCACCCTGATCAACCAGTGGCACCGGCCGGCTGACGTGGTGGCTGCGTTCCTGCTGGTGGGGGCGTTCATGATCCCGGCCGGCTGGCTCATTGTCCGGCGCGGGGCCTGGAATGCGTGGGACGGCTTCGGCGGCCACATCGGCTCGGCCCGGATCTGGCTGACGCTCCCGGTCATGATCGGGCTGGCATCGGCGGCGGTAGCCTCGTACTCGCTGCTCCGGCTCGCGCCCAGCCCGTGGCAGGAGGCCAGCACCACCAACTATTTCTGGGCCGGGATCTCGCTGATCGTGATCGCCGGGTATCTGGCCACGGTTGCCACCACCTCGCTGTTCGCCTACGCCGCCCGACGCCGGGACTCACCCAGGCGCTGAGGTCACCTCCCGCAGCCCCCGCCCAACCAGGTAGCAGTAAGTGTCGTTTTGACGGCTCATAACGGCAGTTACTGCTACTTAGTTGGGCGGGTAGGACGGCGGTTAGTCGCGGGCGTTAAGCCGGGCCAGCAGCAGGGCCTCGGCCAGGATGGCGTTTTCGAAGTCACCCAGATGGATGGACTCGTTGGCCCCGTGCGCGCGGGAGTCCGGGTCCTCGGCGCCGGTGATGAGGATGTCCGCCTGGGGGTACAGCTTGTTGAGGATGTTGACGGCAGGGATGGACCCGCCAACACCCATGGACACCGCCGGCACTCCCCACGCCTCCTCCATCGCCGAGAGCATCAGCCGGGACACCGGGGAGGACGCATCGCCGGCAAACCCTTCGGTCCGGCCGCCCGGCGTAAAGGTGACTTCAGCGCCAAAGGGAACGTGTGCCTCTACATGCCGCCGGACCGCTTCCATGGCGGCCGCGGTGTCGCTTTCCGGCGCAAGGCTCAGGCTGAACCGGGCCCGTGCCACCGGCTGCAGCGTGTCAGAGGACAGCGCCACGGAAGGGGCGTCCACACCGATGATGGCAAGCGCAGGCTTGGTCCACAGCCGCGAGGTGATGCTGCCCGTCCCCGCGAGGGGGACGCCCGGCCGGACGCGCGCGTCAGCCCGGAACTCGGCTTCCGTCAGCACGGGCCCGGAAGACTCCGAAGCAAGCAGGCCCTCCACGGCCACGCTGCCGTCGTCGTGATGGAACGTTGCGAGAAGCCGGGACAGCGCCGCCACGGCGTCCACCACTGGCCCGCCGTAGGTTCCCGAGTGCAGGGCGTTGTCCAGCACCCGGACCTCCACGGTCCCCAGAATCAGCCCGCGCAGGCTCGTAGTGAGCGCTGGGATGCCCACTTTCCAGTTTCCGGAGTCGGCCACCACCAGCACGTCCGCCTTGAGCAGGTCCCCGTGCCGTTGCAGCAGCAGGGGCAGGCTGGGCGAACCGGCTTCCTCCTCACCGTCGATGAACACGGTCACGCCCAGGCCGAGCCCGTCGCCGAGCACCCGGAGCACGGTGCGGACGGCAGCCACGTGCAGGAGCACGCCGGCTTTGTTGTCGGCCACTCCCCTGCCCCAGAGCCGGCCGTCCCGCGTCACCGCTTCGAACGGCGGGCTCTCCCACAGCTCCACGTCCCCTGCGGGCTGGACGTCATAGTGGGCGTACAGCAGGATGGTCGGTTGGCCCGTCCGCGCAGGCCGGCGTCCCACCACCGCGGGCGCCCCGGGCCCTCCGTCCGGCCGTGGTGCCTGCAGAATGTCGACGTCGGCCATCCCGGCATCGCGGAGCAGGCCGGCCACCTGCTGGGCTGCCTTGTCCAGCTGCGACGGGTCGAAGGCCTCCCACGCCATCGCCGGGATCCGCACCAGTGAGGACAGTTCGTCGACGACGGCGGGAAAGTCCGCCGCGACGGCCTGGCGCAATCCGGGCAGCAGGGACATCAGCCCACCCTGTGGCGCTGCAGCCACATTTCCAGCAGGGCGAACTGCCACAGCACGTTGCTGTTCACGGGGGTCCGCTGGATATTGGGATCCGCGAGCAGACCGTCGATGTAGGCGGGCCGGAAGAGTCCGCGCTGTTTGGCCTCCGGGGCATGCAGGGCATCCCGCACCATGGAGATAAACGGTTCTTCAAGGTGCCGCAGGGCCGGAACGGGGAAGTATCCCTTGGGCCGGTCGATGATGGCTGCGGGCAGCATCTGCCGGCCCAGGTCCTTCAGGATTCCCTTCCCGCCCTGCGAGGCCTTGAGTCCGGGCGGGCAGGCGGCTGCGAGTTCCACCAGCTCATGGTCAAGGAACGGGACACGGGCCTCGATGCCCCACGCCATGGACATGTTGTCCAGCCGTTTGACGGGGTCGTCCACCATCAGCAGGTGGGTGTCCAGCCGGAGGACGGCGTCCAGTGCGGTATCGGCTCCGGGTGTTTCCAGATGGGCGGCCAGGACCTTGCGGCTTACATCGGACCCGCAGAACCATTCAGGTTCAAGGATCCCCATGAGGTCCTCGTGGCTGTGGTCCACGAAGGATGCCGAGAAGGTCCGGAGGGCGTCCCGGCGGCCGGCCGAGGCGAGCGGCTGATGGTAGGCGTAGCCGGCAAAGACTTCATCGGCGCCCTGTCCGCACTGCACCACCTTCACCTGCTCCGAGACCGTCCTGCAGAGCAGGTGGAAAGCGGTCACATCGTGGCTGGCCATCGGCTCGGACATCGCACCCACCGCGCCATCGATGGACGGGGCGAACTCGGACGTGCTGACGTGGAGCCGCTCATGGCGGGTGCCAAACTCCCGTGCAACCAGGTCGGAGTAGGCAAACTCATTGCCCGCGTCCCCGCCGGCGCCGTCGAACCCGATGCTGAAGGTGGACAGGCCGTGCTGTCCCTCGTCGGCCAGGAGCGCAACCAGCAGGCTCGAATCCAGGCCCCCGGAGAGGAGGACACCCACCGGCACGTCGGCCACCATCCGCCGTCGTACTGCCGTCCTTAACGCATCCCGGACGGCGTCCTGCCAGTCCCCAGCCGACCACCCGGACCGTGAAGCGTCGCGCGTGTAATCAGGGCGCCAGTACTCGCGGTCCTCCCAGGTTCCGTCGGCGCGGACGGTACGGATGGTGGCCGCAGGCAGCTTCTGGACCCCGCGGAGGATGGTCCGCGGCGCCGGAACTATCGAGTGCCAGCTGAGGTAGTGGTGCAGGGCAACCTCGTCCAGGGACGTGTCCACGCCGCCGGACGCCACCAGCGCGGGGAGCGTGGAGGCGAAGCGCAGCTTACCGGGCAGGTGCGAGACGTAGACCGGCTTGATGCCCAGCCGGTCGCGGACCAGGAGGACCTCCTGCCGCCGCGGATCGAACAACGCGATGGCGAACATGCCCACCAGGTGGTGGACAAAGTCGTCGCCCCACTTCCGGTAGGCCTTGAGGATCACCTCGGTGTCGCTGGTTGTCCGGAAGGTGTACTCAGGCTCGAGCTCCTTGCGGAGTTCGCGATAGTTGTAGATGCAGCCGTTGAAGGTGAGGGCCAGGCCGCCGTCGTCCAGCATCGGCTGCGCCCCCGCCGAAGACAGGTCGATGATGCTCAGCCGCTGGTGTCCCAGGGCAACCCAGCCGGCGTCGTCCCAGATCCCCCTTCCGTCGGGTCCGCGGGAGGTCATGGCCCCCATCATTGCGAGGACGGGCTCCCGGGAGGCCGTCTTACCGTTGAAGGCGATTTCGCCTGCTATTCCGCACATAACTTCCTCGTTTCCTGCGGCCTACAGCGATCTATGCTGCTCTTCGCGAACCACCCTGATGGTCTTCAGGGACGGGTCGGCGGGATCGGGCAGGACCATGCCGGCTTCCACCCCGCTGCGAAGGTAATCGATGGCGGCTTTGTTGATCCTTTCCCCGGGCAGCAGCAGCGGAACGCCCGGCGGGTAAGGGGTGGCCATTTCGGCGGCAATACGGCCGGGTGCCTCTTCAGCGGGGACGTTTTCCACCGGACCGAAGAAGGCATCCCGGGGCAGCATCACCGTCTCCAGGAAAAGGTCCTCCTCATCAGGAATTACGACGGCGGGCGGCCGGGGCAGGTCCGGGGCCGCCGCGGTGAGTGCACGGAGCGCGTCGAGGAGCCGCTGCGCGGTCCCGCTGTCATCGGAGACCGAGATGACGGCTTCGGTCCGGCGGTGGTCCGTGGTGCCCATGTCCACCCGGCAGTTTTCGCGCAGCCAGTCCGTGGCCTGGAAACCGCTGATTCCGAGTTCTGAAACGTCGATCATGATGTGCAGGATGTCCAGGTCGTGGGAGGCTTCGGCGTGGACCAGTTCGTCCTCCAGGACATGCAAACCGGGCAGCGCATCGATGTCGCGGCGGAGTCCGCGGGCGAGTTCCAGGGCTCTGTCGATCATCGACTTGCCCTCCTGCACCATCTGCCGGCGCCACCCGTCCATGGCGGCGTACAGCATAACGTTGGCGCTGGTGGTGGAGAGGACATCGGCGCACTGGTTCAGACGGACCGGGTCCACCAGGCTTCCCTGCAAATGGAAAATGGAGCCTTGCTCAAAGCCGAGCCCCATCTTGTGCACGCTGACCACGCAGATGTCCGCGCCCGCATTCATCGCCCAGGTTGGTGTATTCGGGTGGAACGGCAGTTGGGCGCCCCACGCCTCATCGACGATCAGCGGCTTGCCCCGCTTGTGGCAGATTTCGGCGATCGCCTCGATGTCGGCGCACGTCCCGTAGGGAGTGGGGCTGACGATCAGCGCGGCGGAGGCGTCCGGGTACCGCTGCCACATCTCCTCCACCGTCTCCGGCGCCGGCGGATGGGAGAGCTTGAGCTCGTTGTCCCACTTGGGTTTGATCCACCGCGGCTGCAGCCCGGAGAGCACCAGCCCCGAGACCACGGATTTGTGCGCGTCGCGGCTTATCAGGAGCTCGCCTTCCCCGCGGGTGACGGCCAGGATGGCTGCCTTCACGGACAGGGAGCTTCCGCAGGTCGAAAAGAAGGCCATGTCGGCATTGACGGCCTCGGCCATTAGCTGCTCCGCCTTCTGCAGGTAGCCGTTGGAGGACTTCCTGTCGTCCAGGCCCGAGGAGGCAACGACGTCGGACTTGAAGCTCTGCTCGCCCAGCACCTCCAGCACACGCGGATCGACGCCGCGGCCCTGGCGGTGCGCGGGCGGCGTGAAGCCGTACCTGTCGAGTTTCTGGTGTTCGGCCAGTGCATCGAGCACCGGTGTTTCACTCTGGTCCATCTGCCCTCCCGGGTAGTTCGCCTAAATTCCCTGTTCAGCCGTGAGCAGGGATGTCTGTGAGCTTTCGGATAGGTGTGGCAGGCAGGCAGGTGAGGTCGGCGGCGTCGGCGATGACGCCGCAAAGGCTGCCGGTGGTGGCGTGGACGGCCCGCTGCCTGGCGGCCCCTGTTCCCCTGTTCAGGACCTGGAACAGCAAACCCTCCACTGTGCCGAATTCGCCCTGGTCCAGCAGCACGGGCTGGATATGGTCCAGCAGGGACATCGCGACCTCGAAGGCAGCGCGGGGCTTGCCGGTCAGCGGATCCAACAGCTGCCCGTCCAGCCCGTAGCGGCCCGCCTGCCAGGCAGCGAGCCGAAGCTGCGCGGCGGACGCGGGCACGGGCGGCACGCCGGAGCGCCATTGCCGGGCTGCCGTTTCCGCCAGGGCCCGCACCAGGCCGGCGAGCAGGACGGCGTCGTCGGCAAACAGGCACACGTCGCCCACCCGGATCTCAACGGTGGGATGGCGGTGGCTGAGCCTCGCGTCAAAGTAGATTTGCCCCTTGTCCAACGGAACTCCCGAGGTGAGGATCTCCTGCACCTGCGCGTGGTAGGCCTTTGCGGAACCGAAAATCTCGCAGGGCCCCGCGGTGGGCCACCTGTTCCAGGCCTGGGAGCGGTAGCTTGCGTAGCCGGAATCCACGCCGTTCCAGAACGGGGAGTTGGCGGTGATGGCCGTCAGGACCGGGAGCCAGATCCGGATCCGGTCAAGGATGGCCACGCCGTCCTCGTCCGACTCGACCTCCACATGCACGTGGCAGCCGCAGGTCAGCTGTTCCACCGCCGTTAGGCCGAACCGCTCCATCATCCGCTGGTACCGCAGGCCCGGCGTAGTGGTGGACTGCACGGGCAGGGGTGACGTCGCCAAGGCAACGGAACGCGCTCCGGCCGCTCGGGCTGTGGCGTCTGCACTCATCCGCCGAGCAGTGATGTCCTGTGCGAGTTCCTCCAGGGTGATCCTGGGAAGGGTGCAGGTTTCAATCTGTTCCTGCTTCATCTCGCTGCTGAGGCCATCGTCGGCCAGGCTTTCCAGCACTTGGCCCAAAGGAACAGCGTGACCGTCGGTGAAGTCGAGGATCAGGAATTCTTCCTCGACACCTACGCGGCGCATCAGCGCAGCTCCTTGGAACCGGCGCTTCCCCTGCGGCGGACGTGCCCGGCAGCAGGACGACAGATGGGGACAAGATAAGCCATGACTACTCCTCGGTTGAACCCGTGGGGCGTTGGCTTAACCTCCGTTGGTCACCACATCGTAAGCATGCTTAGTTCCTGTCCGCAAGTCGTGGGGAGTCAACTGCCCCCCAAAGAGGGGCAGTTATACAGGGCGGGCTAGAAGGCTTCGGGCTGGATGGAGATCGTCGCCGTGGCGGCGGACGTTGCCATCGATGCGGACGAGACCGACGACGGCGTGGCCGGCAGCAGGCGGGACAGGTACTTTGCCCGGGCTGCTTCGACGAACCCGCGGAACAGCCCGAAGTCCTCGGGAAGTTCCTCCGGGTGCCACTGGATGCCCAGCGTGAAGGTGTTGGCCGGGTACTCGATGGCTTCCACCACCTGGTCCTCGCTCCAGGCTGCGGCAATGAGCCCCTCGCCGAGCCGGTCCACCGCCTGATGGTGGGCCACGGGGACAATCTGGGTGTCAGGGCCAATCAGGCGGGCAAGCTGCGAGTCAGGCCGGACATCGACAGGGATCTGGTTGAAAGCGTAGCCGCCCAATTGGTACTGCCCGTTCCCCACGACGTCGGGCAGGTGCTGGTGCAGGGTGCCGCCCAGCGTGACGTTGAGCAGCTGCTCCCCGCGACAGATGCACAGCAGCGGCACGTCCTGTCGGAGTGCTTCCCGGATCAGGGCCTGTTCCCAGGTGTCCCGCTCACGCCGGGGCTCCCCGGTTTCGGAATGGGCTTCCTGGCCATAGAGGGCGGGATCAACATCCCAGCCTCCTGGGATGAGCAACCCGTCCAGCCTGCCCACCAGGGCTTCGACCACGCCGGGGGCCACCGGCTGGGGCGGCAGGAGGGTGGGCACGCCGCCCGCTGCAATGATGGGGGCAAGGTAGGTCTCGGGAAGGAACGCCGCGCTGACTGTGCCGCAGCCGGCGGTGCCGGCAGGCTCAAGGTAGGTGCTGAGGCCGATGATGGGCTTCACGGCGGCGTCGGTCGTTTCCAAGGTTTTCCTTCCAGGCGAATTCTCTGCCTTTAAGGATATGAGAGCGGCGGCCCTGCTTTGTTTCAAGCGGATGAAGATCACATCTCAGTTCCGCTGTCGGGCGTTTCATCCATGGCCGCGGCAAGCTCGACGTCGTCAAGGTACCTGGCAGCCGGCCATCCGGTGGCGGCGGCGAGCCTGTCCAGGGATGCCAGGTGCTGGCGCGCCAGTTCGATGGCGAGTTGCTCCATGATTGCCGGCACGTTCCGGACGATCAGGTCGCTGAGGAAGACCTGGAGGCGGCCTGCCAGACGGCCTCCGGCTTCTGCGTCTGCCGCTGCGAGCCGGGTCAGGGCGGCGGCAGCCATGGCGGGCCTGTCGCTGAAGAGTTCCATGAACTGTCCTCCGCATGTGTGTGGATGGGAATCACCGGGACCGGCAATACCCGGCGCAGATCTTCGCGGCCCGCTAGAAGGCAAGGCCCCCGCCCGGGAGGGAGGTGCGCGCCGGCACTCCCACCCACGTCTCGTACTCGGGCACGTCCTGCACAACCGCCGAACCCATCCCCACTGACGAATAATCACCCACGGACAAGCCATCAGCGACGCCTGCGTTCACGCCGATGTGGACGCCACGGCCCAGCCGCACGCCCTCTCCCAGCGAGGACCCGGCGGAGAACGTGGTGAAGTCCCCTGCCTGCAGGGCCCAGCCCAGAGTCACGGACGGCATCACCACTGTGTGGCTCCCCAATGACACCTGCGGTCCAACCGTGGCGTGCCGCAGCAGGATGCTTCCCGGGCCGATCCGGCAGTCGTCCGGCAGGCGGATGTCCGGATCCAGCACTGTGCCATACCGGTTGCCTTCCACACCCGACTGGGCAAGCCGCTCCACCACCGCTTCCCTGTCCCGGCCTAAGGGCAGGCACACCGCGAAGAGCGCCTTCGGGAACATGGCGGCGTCCTCGAGGGCGCCGAGCACGGGGGCGCCGTCGAGCAGGACGTCAAGGAGTTGGGGGTCGTCGTCAAGGATCCCCAGGACGTCGTACTGGCCGCTGGCGCGCACGGTCAGCAGCACTTCGCGCGCCAGTCCAGTGGCGGCCAGCAACAGCAATTCGCTCAAGGGGTGTCGCTTCCGGGCCCGGGGAGGCGGGCGGCAGGTCTGTGGCTTGCCCGGACACCGCTTCTTGGCTCCTGGCTGTTGGTCAGGGCCTCGGCGATTCGAGGAGCAATCCGCCAGCGTGCCCAAGTACAAGTTAACGCCGCAACAGGTCCCCGGGAAGACGGCACGGGAAACAGGGTTGGTTTATGGGGTTTTCCTGCGGAATTCGGGGGTTGCCGCACTGCAGCAAAATCACTTGGAAGCTTGACAAAAACTTGAGTGATTACCGAGGCATATTTTGATACTGCTCGGCCAAGCTATTCCCATCGGAGCCGCTCAGGGCTCGCAAGGTCTCAGCGGTTACCCGCACAAAGTTCTAGGGGAAATGACATGGGCAAAGTGGCAGGACGTAAGAAGCGCATCATCGGCACGACCGTTGCACTCGTGGCCATCGGCGGCGGCGCTGCCTTTGCCTACTGGACGGCCACCGGCACCGGCAGCACCTCCGGTACAACCGGCGCTTCCAGCAACTTCACCGTTACCGCGAGCGTTGCCGGCGCCGCCCTCACCCCCGGCGGCGACGCCCAAACGGCCACCTTCACCATCACCAACCCGGGCACCGGGGTCCAGAAAGTCCAGACGGTCGTAGCCACTGTCGCCAACAGCGACGGCAGCGCCTGGACCTCAGTTCCCGGTTGCTCCAAGGACGACTTCAAAGTGGGCACAGCAGTCTTTACACCGGAGGAACTTGCCGCCAACCAATCGTTGACCGGAACAGTAACTCTTCAGATGATCAACCGCGATGCCGACCAAAACGGCTGCAAGGGTGCAACGGTGCCCCTGTACTTCTCGGCCAGCTGAAGAGGGCAGGGGCTCACTTTCTTGGAACAGTCTGTCAGCTTCTTGGCCCTGTGGTGATGAAGCCCGCCTAAGCGCTCCCGAAGCCGACATTCAGGAAGGTCCCCGTGCCCGCCACCGCCAGCTCCCCCGAAGCCTCCCCCCGGCTTCGGCGGGAGCTGGCGGTCTTTTCACGCGTATTGGGCAGCGGCGCCTGGGTCTTTATCGTCCTTCTCTTCGCTACGCTGCTGGGGGTCGCGCCCGCCTCCGCCCACTGGCTGGCCTTCGGAACGGGAAGTACGACGGCGTCAGTCGCCACCCTGCTTCCACCCACCAACGTGTCGGTGCCGGCAATCAGCAACTCGAGTGTGGGCGTCAGCTGGACTGCGCCCACCGGTTCTGTGGTTCCCACCGGCTACTACGTCACCCGTATCACCGGGTCTGCGGCCGTGGCCGCCTGCGGTTCCAGCCCAGCAGCGCTGGTCGCTGCCACGTCCTGCACGGACACTTCCGTTCCGGAAGGAACGCACAAGTATCAAGTGACGGCGGTCTACCGCTCCTGGTCAGCGGCAAGCGCGCCGAGCGGAAACGTGACGGTGGCGAGCCTCCAAGGTCTCTTCTTTACATCACAGCCGTCCTCAGTTCTTGTTGCAGGCACGGCAATTCCCGCATTCACGGTGCAAGCCAGGACTCTTGGGATTTTGCCGAACCTCCTTGGCGGAGCGCCGGTGACCATCAGCATTGGCAGCAACCCCGGTGGAGGAACACTTGCCGGCCCGACCGTGACCGTAGAAACAGACGTGTGGGGTAACGCCACGTTCACTGGCCTCTCCATCGACAAGGCCGGATCCGGCTACACCCTGATTGCCTCGAGCCCTAGCTATGCAGGAGCGGTCAGCAACAGCTTCACGGTTATGCCCGCTCCTGCTACCAAACTGGTAGTGACGTCCGGCGCCACCTTGGCCGGTCCGGCGTCGTCGGCCGCCCTGCTAGGCCCCGTCACCCTGGAACGCCAGGACTCATACGGCAACCCGGTCACCACCGGAACCACGTCGGTCACCCTATCCAGCACCGCAGCCACGACGGGAACTTTTGCTGCAACCGCCAACGGAACCAGAATTACCGGCGTAACAATTCCGGCGGGGTCAGCAACGTCGTCGTTCTTCTACGGTGACACCGCCGCCGGCACGCCAACCATCACTGTTGCCACTCCTGGGCTGACAGCACCGCAGCCCATCAAAGTCACCATCAGCGCCGCGCCGGCAGGCAAACTGAGTTTTGATCCGATTCCCACGGTTGTTCCCAAGAACCCAAGCAATATGCCACCAGTCAAAGTCCGGATTCTTGATGCTTTCGGTAACCTGACTGATAGCACCGCTTTGGTCACCCTCCAGTCCAACTGCAGTATCAAGCACACAGGCTCGGGCCCGATAACGGCGACAGCCTACGCCGGAATTGCCACATTCCCCGATTTACAAATCGCCGGGAATGCCAGCGGTTGCATACTTACGGCCAGCAGCGGCACGTTGGCAGGAGCTCAGAGCAACGAGTTCAACACGGGCACATAACCCGTTCCGGTACGAAGCTAGCCCGCGGATTTCACTCCGGAACTCCCCGGCCGACCCGGCTCGTACAGGTCGATGATCGGCAGGTGCCCGTCGGTGCGGATGGCGTCGCCGCCGCCGCTGCGGTGGTGGTAGCCGCTGGAGTAGTTGAGGATCACGTGCACCGACTCCACGGCGCGGGCCGCGCGGAGGGTCTCGATGATGAAGTCGCGTTCCTCGTCTGTCCGGTCTGCGATCTTGTGCGTGATCTGGAATGTAAAGAGGGACAGTCCAACGCTCCTGTCGTACGTTCCGGCGCCAACCCAGTCCACGGACAGCCCGCCGGGCAGCATCCAGCCGGCCGGGCACTTCCAGAACCGCACGTGGTGGCGCTTGCGCGGGTTGCCGTCGATCTCGCGCTGGAACGCCAGGTCCTGCTTGTTGCCGAAGACGTACAGCGAACTGACGGGCGCCGCCGGGTAACTCCGGCCCAACAGGGTGGATGTCAGGGTGCGCCACGCAGTGGCCGGGGTGATGGGATCGGCTTCAACCCAGCCGGCAGTCAGCATGGCACGCCGCAGCTCCTCCCCCGTCCCCACCACGGCCAGGTTCACGGGGTCGCCCAGGACCCCGTCGCCTGTCCGGGTCCTGCCGATGAAGTAGTCCGGGATGTACAGGCTGCTCAGGATTTTGTGGATGCGCGGCAGCAGCGCGTACGCAAGAATCAGCCACACCGGAAGGAACACCCAGGCCTGCTCCGGCCCGCGGGAGAGCCGCGACAGCAGGAAAAACCACACCGCCCAGCCCACCGCGACGGTGACCACCAGATAGAGCAGCCGCTGCAGCACGGCCAGGACCGTGGCCCACCGGCTCTGCCGCCGCTCCACGCGGTTCGGGGAACGCGAATGGTCCGGCTCGTGCGGAACTGGCCGCCCGCCGTCGTACCTTCCGCCGGGATCAGGAACGCGGCTCACGGCTCGTCGGGGGTCAGCTGCTCCACGATAATCCGGGCCGTTTCGTGATCCCCAAGGATCCGGAAGTGCCCGGCCGTGGGCAGCTCGATGTTGGTGGCACCGGGAAGGACGCTGCCCTCCGGGATGTGCGGGTCGAACGGGCCGTAGATGGAGGTAATCCGGCTGTTGATGGCTTCCTCACGCGCCAGCTGGAGGGTCAGCGCGTTGCTGGGCGAGAAGATCCGCAGGCTCGGCAGCAGCATGTACTTCGCGTAGCGCGACCCGGAAAACGGAGTGCACACCGTGATCATCCGGGAGATCCGGCCCTCGGGGTCCAGGTTCAGCATGGCGTACTTGCCGATCAGCCCGCCCTTGCTGTGCGCCACGATCGCCGCGTCCCGCAACCCGGCCTCCTCAAGGTGCTGCGCTACCAGCCGCGCCGCCACGGGGACGTCCAGCTTGTTGCGCTGCAGCACCGTGACCACGTGGACGGGATGGCCGGCGTCGTGGATCGACCGGATCAGCGGCATCATGAACTGCCAGTTCTCGTACACGCCCGGGATGATCAGCACAGGACTCAGGTGGCCCTTGTGGAAGGAACCCGGCTGCACCCGGGACAGCATGCCCTGGACCTGGCAGACCGCGGCGTAGACGTAGTCCTGCGCCCACCACACGGCCTTCTGCAGCGGACTGCTCCGGGCAGGTGCCCCCGTTTCACTCATCTGATGAGGATAACGGGTCAGTAGTTGCGGCGGTGCTTTAGCCGGGGAATAACGACGGCGAATACCGCCGCCGCCGCGAACCCCAGGACGCCCGTGGCTGAGATCCCCGCGCCCAGTGAGGCGAGCGCCGTCACGCCCGAAAGCAGGACCGGCCCGCCGGTGGACCCGGCATCGGCCATAAACCGCCACAGTCCCAGGAACTGGCCCCGGCCCCGGTCCGGCGAGAAGTCCGCGCCGAGCGTCATCACCAGCCCTGAGCTGATGCCGTTGCCGAAGCCGATCAGCAGCGCCGCCAGCAGCAGCCCCACAAAGGACCCGGTCAGCGGAATCAGCAGCAGCGCGGTACCCATCAGCAGCGTGGACGGTACGGCCACAAACTGCCGGCCCATGCGGTCCATGAGCTTGCCGGCCGGATAGAACACCAGCATGTCGATCGCTCCGGACAGGCCGTAAATCAGCGAGGCGGAGGTGGCGTCGAAGCCCAGGTGGTCGGCCCACAGCGGGATCACCACCTGCCGTGAGGATCGCAGCGCGCTCAGCAGCAGGATGCCCACACCCAGCGAGAGGAACACGCCCGCATGGGACACCGCGACGCTCCGGAGGGTGGGCTCCGGACCCTTGTGTCCGCCGGCGGGCACGCCTACCGCGGCAAGATCCGGGATGGTGAGGGACAGCAGCGCGGCGGCCGCCATGGCTATCACACCCACCCAGTACGCACCGCCGATGCCGGAGAACTGCATCACCGCCGCACCCAGGAACGGGCCGATGAACACGCCGATCCGGTTCACGCCGCCCAGCGTGGACAGCGCCCGTGCCCGGAACTGCACGGGCACAGCCTCGGTGAGGTACTTCTGGCGGGCCAGGCCAAAGACGCTTCCGGACATGCCGACGACGGCCATCGCCGCCGCGAGCAGCCAGAGCCCGTCGGGCACCAGCGAGGTCAGTCCCGCTGCCGCCAGCGCCAACGCTGCGGCGACGGCGGCACCCACGATGGACCACCGCTCACCGAACTTGAGGGTCACCAGGGAGGCCGGCAGGTTGAAGAACCAGGATCCCAGCCCCATCAGCGTGACGATCAGCGCCGCGACGGCCACCGAGGCGCCCAGGTCCCGGGCGGTCAGCGCCACCACCGGCAAGATGGCGCCGGTGCCGATTCCGTAGAGCAGGGTGGGCCCGAACGCGGCCACGGCGATGCTGCGCAGGCTGAAGGGCTGCTGGTTTTCGGGGGAAGTCATCAGATTTATTTTATGGCGGGGAGCAGCAGGCAATTCCCACGTATGGCCCCGGACACATCAGCGCAAATTCGGGGGTCACAAATGGCCCGCGGAGGAGTAGCGTTCGACTTATGGGGCGTTGTTCCGCGCCCACAGCCAAGGGGAGGTCATTCGATGGGTGAAGTGTGGATCCGCACGCTCGGCAACGGGCTGGTCCGGGCAGACAGAGTCACCGAAATTTCATCCACCCGGGGATCCCTCCATGAGGACCAGGGGTATTCGCTGAAGGTCATCGTGGACGGCAAGGGCCATGTGCTGATTGACGACGCCGACCTCCAGGGCACCCTGGCCGAACGGCTCGAGTATGCGCGGCACATGGAGGACGCCCTGCTGCTCGCCATCGACGAGGCAAAGGAAAGCGACGTCTCGATGGTGATCTCCTACGAGCCCGAACGCGAGCGGTGGTCGTCCGCCCCGGTGACAGTCTTAACCGGGAGCATCCCCGTCATCAGTTAGGCGGCAGGCTCGCTGCCGTCCGCGGCGGTTCCGGCCGCACTTCCTGCGTGTCCGGGGCTTCCTGGGTGTCCCGGGTTTCCTTCATGTCCTGGATTTCACCCGTGCGCGCCGGCAGCCCGCTGATGCTCGTGCGGGTAAAGCAGAGCGCCCACAGCGCAACCACCAGCACCACCACCAGCACCCAGGGCAGGTCCGGCCATGCCAGCATGAAGGGCACGGCCACGGCCACCGCGGTGACGATCAGCAGGTACCAGGTGACGTACCACCACGGGTTGGCGGGCGGATTGCGGGTGGGGTCGCTGGATTGCCGGAAGGACGGCTTCCGCATGCGCTGCAGCCGGTTGTGCAGCACACCCCACACCGGCCCGTTGAGCAGTCCGATGAGAACAGCCGCAAACACGGCGGTGGTCACCGCCAGCACACCCCAGTTTTCCCAGTGCCCCCAGTGGTAGGACGGGCCCGAGCACAGCCAGGAGGACCACCACGGATCCTGGCCTCCTCCGGGCGGGCCGCACTGGACCCGGTTCCGCGCCCAGTCCTGCGAGCCCAGCCAGGCGAGTGAGGCCGGGGCGCTCAGCGCGGCGGTGAGGATCGAGAGGAGCCGGGTCACCCCCAGGCTCTTGACCATCACGCGGTGCGGCCGGAGCCGCCGGTCGCCGTCGAGCCCGCGCAGCACGAGGCCGTGCGGGTCTGCCGGCGGGTCCAGGATCAGCCGGGCCAGCGGATCGAGCACCTCCACCCGGTTGCTGGAGTAGACGATGTGGTCGTAGATGAGCCCGGACCTGTTGTACACCGGGTGCTCCTCCGGGCCGGGCCCGCCGTCGCCCGCGGTGTCCCGGGCATAGAGCTTTCCGAATACGGGCAGTGGCCCGTTCTCGTGTGTGGATATGGGCCCGGCGGGGACGAAGTCGAACTTGCCCCACACGTTGATCCAGCGGGGCCGGTCCGGGTTGGCCAGCCAGTCCGTCACCGGGTCCTCCCCCGTTCCGCCGCCCCACTGCGCGTAGCCCAGCAGGTCCAAGCCGCTGCCCACGCTGACGAAGTTGGTGGCCCGCGCCTGGTTCTGGAACAGGACCTGCCCGGTGATCGCGGCACCCTGGCTGTGCGCCACTACCGTCACCTGCGTCCCGCCGTCGTGGTCCCAGCGCTGGAGCGTGTCCACCACACGCTGCCGCATCGCGGCCGCCTGCAGCGGCTTCCGCTTCCACACCTGCGGGTCGCCCAGGAAGTCCGCGAACAGGGACACGATTTTCCCGATCCACCGGCCCGGCCCCGGAATCCACGCCAGGAGGATGATCAGCAGCAGCACCACCAGCACGGCCAGCAGGATGAAGAACCCGGCAGACGCCGCGATCAGGGTGAGCAGCATCTGCCGCAGCCGGGCCGCGAGCCATGCGGGGCTTGCCCGCCGGCGGCCGGGATAGAGGTTCCACCTGATCAGCTGCACGGACCGTTTGTAGACGCGCAGGGCGGTGCGCAGTGCCCAGGAGTAGGTGGACGCGGCCGACGCCGGCTCGAAGTCCCTGCCCCAGGACGCCTCGGTCATGAGGACAGTGAGGTAGTCCGGCCTGCCGTCCGCATAGCCGCGCAGCACTTTCACCCACACCTCGGGAGCGTCCCCCACTGCGTTTGCCTTGGTGATGACCAGGTGCGGGCACGGGACGTCACCGGGGACCAGGTCCAGGGACAGATCGTGCAGGCTGAGCATCAGCGGCTGGGCCCACTCCTGGAGGGTGCCGCCTTTGAGGGCCCGGCCCATGCCATGGACAAACACCACGGCGTGGTCCGGGGGCCCGCCCGGCACTTCCGCAGCGTCACCGCCGTCGTTATCCTTCTTGGCGTCCCCCAGGCCATCGCTCACGCGCTTGCCCATGGCTACATGATCCACCCGGGCCGGACGGAAGCGGAAGGTTTCAAGCCCCCTTCTTTCGCAGGCCAGCGCGGGGTAATGAAAAGACCATCCGATGTAATAAACGTCACCATGTTGCGTGAGTCACATTCGCCCCCTACTCTGGATGAGGCTGATGCAAACGGCCATAGCAAGAAGCTGCAGCGTCGCAGCCAATGCCGGGGAAGGCTTTACAACTTGAACTCTAAGCTGAACATTGTTGTCCGTATCGATCTCGACCACGCACGTGCAAAGGTGATTGCAAAGGGGCATATCACCGTCCACAGCGTCAACGCCCTATATGTAGTAGCAAAGCGGGCCAATTCCCTCAGGGAAGGCCTTGATTTGGAACTCGATATCTCCCACGCCTGGGTGGATGAAGCAGCCCTGGAGATGCTCCGGGCCTGTTCCGAAACCCACCATCTGCCAGCCAAAATCGATCCGCAGCAGGCGCCCTGCACCATCAGCGTCCTGGCCCCGCGGCGTAAGGCTCCGGCAGCAGCCACCCGCCTGGCCGCATAGGCCAAGGCAACGGCAACCCACAGCGCCCAGCATCGGGCCCCGGGTTTGCCACCCAAAACTTTTCTTGACCCAAACCCTTGAGCGCAGCTGTACCTGAATAGACGGGTGGCTGTGCTTTTGGGTTTAAAGGGACCTTCCCAGAGGTTCAGCTCAGCACCGGGCTGGAATCCGGGCGCTGCCCTTGGGAGTTGGCCTTCAGCCATTCTCTGAGGAGCGGAGCCGGCAGCGGGCGGGCGAAATGGTAGCCCTGGGCATAGTCGCAGCCCATTGCCCTGAGCACCTGGACCTGGCCGGGGGTCTCCACGCCTTCGGCCACGGCCCGGATGCCGACCGCGTGCGCCAGGTCGATGCAGCTGGTCACAATCGCCGCGTCGCCGGTGTCGGTTCCCAACCCCATGATGAAAGACTGGTCGATCTTCAACTCATCGATAGGAAATTTCTTAAGGTAGGTGAGGCTGGAGTAGCCGACGCCGAAGTCATCAACGGCGAGGCTGACGCCGAGGTCCTTGAGGGCCATGAGCTGGTCGAGGGCGCCGCCGGGATCGTCCATCAGGGCGGTCTCGGTGATTTCCAGGACCAGGAGCGAAGGATCCATCCTCCGCAGCCGGAGGGCGTGTTCAATCATGGGCACCAGCCCGGGGTCGTTCAACTGGCGGGCTGACAGGTTGACCGCCACCTCAAGCCTGGACCCGCCGGCGTCTTCGATCCGCCAGTTTTCGGCCTGCCGCAGCGTCTCCTCCAGGACCCATGCGCCCAGCGGCCGCACCAGTCCGGATTCCTCGGCCATCCCAATGAACTCCGACGGCGCGAGAAGTCCCCGCGAGGGGTGCTGCCAGCGGACCAGCGCCTCCACGCCAACGGCAAGGCCGGTGCGCAGATCGACGCGCGGCTGATAGTGCAGCCGGAGTGCGCCGTCGCTGATGCCGTGGCGCAGCTCGGCGAGGGCCCGGAGCCGGTCCGCCGTGGGGTCGGATTCTGCCGGCTGGTGCAGTTCCCAGCGGCTCCGCCCCAGCGATTTTGCCCGGTACATTGCGATGTCGGCGCGGCGGACCAGATCGTCCATGGTCTCGCCGTCCTCGCCGGCGACCGCGACGCCGATGCTTGCGGACGTCACAATCTCCAGCCCCTCGATCAGCATCGGGGCCCGGAGGACGTCCAGGAGCCGCGCGGCCCGTGCCGTTGCTTCATCCGTCCCGGCAAAAATGTCCACAACGATGAACTCGTCGCCGGACAGCCGGGCAACGGTGGCCTGCTTCCCCGCGGCAGGGACCAGGCGCCGCGCCACGGCGACCAACAGCTCGTCCCCCGCTGCGTGCCCCAGGCTGTCGTTGACCGCCTTGAAGTGGTCAAGGTCGATGCACAAAGCCGCCAGCGTGCCCTGCCCGGCACGCCTGGCTGCAAGGAAGCCGTCCAGCTTTGCCTTCAGCCCGGCCCTGTTGGGAAGGCCGGTCAGGGGGTCCTGCAGGGCGAGCCGCTGCAGTTCATGCTCAGCTTCGGCGCGGCGGGCTTCGGATTCCTCCGCATTCCGCAGCGCTGAGACCAGTTCCTTTTCGTACATGCGGCGTTCGTGTGCGCTGAAGATGATGATGCGCACGGTGGCCGGTTGCTGCCCGGATGCCGGACTGCGTGATGCCGAGAGCAGGGCAGCGCGGCGGCTGCCGTCAGCGCAGATTATTTCGACCGCAACCTCGGACACCGCACCGGCAATACCAAGCTGCGGAATGCAGTGGGTGGAATACAGGATCTGGTCACCCACCGGCATCAGTGACTGGATGCCGGAACCGACCAAGTCCGGAAGGCTGTAACCGGACCAGTGCAGGAAGGTGCCGTTGACCGCGGTGATGCGGCCGCCGTCGTCGGTTACCAGGTAACCGCAGGGTGCCTGGTGGAAGAGCGCCTCGAAGTCAACAGGCTCCGGGCCAGGCACGCTTGTCATGGGCTCGCAGCAAGATATTGCTGGATGGCGCGGGCGGTTGCTTCCGGCGCACTAACGTGGGGACAGTGGCCGGTGGCCTGCAGGTGCACCAGCGTGCTGTGCCCCAGGTGCCGGTTCAGGTAGTCGCCCACCTCCGGCGGGGCAAGCAGGTCGTCGGAGCACTGCAGGATCAGGCTGCTGGTGCCTACCTCGTCCAGCACTTGGCGTGTGTCGGACAGGAACGTGACCCTGGCAAAATGGCGGGCGATGGACGGGTTGGTCCGGCAGAAGCTGCTCCGCAGGTCCTCGGCGAGCCCGGGCTGCTCGGAGTTCGCCATCACCATCGGCGCCAAAGCCTCGGCCCAGGCGAAGTAGTTGCTGTCCAGTGAGTCCAGCAGGCCCTCGATGTCAGCCTGCGAGAACCCGCCCACATAGCCGTCGTCGGGATCGTCCGTATAGCGGGGGGACGGGGCAACCAGCACCAGGCGGGAGAACAGGCCGGGTTCCTGCACCGCCGCGATCGCGGCGATCATTGCGCTGACGCTGTGCCCAACAAGGATGACGTCCTGGAGTTCCAGGGCGGCGCAGATCTCCAGCAGGTCCGCTGCGTAGCCGTTTAGCGTCCCGTACTTGGCACGGTTGTAGGCCGCGGCGTCGGAGCGGCCGGCACCTACATGGTCGAACAGCACCAGCCGGTAGTCGTCGGCGAAGTACGGCAGCAGCCGCCGCCACATGTCCTGGTCGCAGCCGAATCCGTGGGCGAACAGCATCACCGGCCCCTCCGCATTGCCCGTCACCGTAACGTTGTTCCGGCGGATCACCGATGAAACGGCGGCGGTTGCTGCTTCGACCATGTGTTCACTCGCCCTTGAATATGACTGTGCTTTTCCTGATATTAGCGGCGGGAAGATGCGGAATCCTAGGACCCGGTTCGGCTTGCGCGAATCTTGCCGGTAACCGCAGCCAACGAACGGTGGGCTTCCTTTATGGCCGGACGCCGGCAGGTAGGCTGTGTGCAGCAGCACTTCAAGTAGCCGGAGGCTGTCTATTTTAGTCTGTGCCGGGGGGAACAGATGAGTCGGATGCAGGATATTAAAGGCGGGACTGTCTTCGAGTGGCGGCAGCGACTGGGGCAAACAGCCGGGGGTTCGTGGGCAGGAGCGGCTGAACCCCTGTTGGGCACTGGTGGCGGCCGGTGGCAGGCCGCGGCCGGGCAGCTACCGCTGGCCATCATGCTGGTCCTTTTGGTGGCAGCAGCCGGGGTGTTCAGCCCGGCAACGTTGCAGGACCCTGCCTTCCAGGCAGCCGTGGCAGGCCACGCCTTACTGTTCGCACTGGCCGCCATTGTTCCGTGGCATCGCCTGCCGTCCGCCGTCTTCTCAGTAGTTCCCGTCCTTGACTGCGTGGCCATCGGGTTCACCCGGCAGGCCGGCGGCCCGGAATTCAGTGTCCTGAGCCTGCTCCTGGTCTTTCCTGTGATCCGGCTTTCCGTTAATCGCGGGCGTCCCGGCGTGCTGCTGGCGATCCTCGGCGTGCTGCTGAGCGCCATCGTTCCGGCATTCGCCATGGGCCGGGACGACGCGCAGGATTCCGCCATCCGCATCATCTTCCTTCCGCTGATCATGGCCGGCGTCGCCCTCACCGCCCACTTCGTGGCGCGCGCCCTTATCAACCAGCATCAGACGCTGACCCAAAAGGACCGGGAGCTGGCAGACACATTGGCCGAAAGCATCCACCGCCAGCAGCTCCTCGATGCAGTCCTGTCCTCGATCAACGTCGGTGTCTGGGTTATCGATCAGGACGGACGCGGCGTGCTCACCAACAAGGCCCTGGAGGTGGACCCTGCCTTGGCCGGGTTGGCAACAGGGCGGCGGCCGCTGTTCCTCCCCGACCGCACAAGCGAAGCCCCCACGGAACGCCTGCCCAATATCAGGGCGGCAAAGGGCGAAGAGTTTACTGACGAGTTGTATTACGCCGGCACAAGCGATGACCAGCATGCCTATTCGGTCAGCGCCTCCCCCATCCGTTCAGCGGAAGGCGTGTGTACTGGCGCCGTGGTCACCTTTGCGGAGGTCACTGAACTCATCAACGCGCTTAAAGCCAAGGACAACTTCGTGGCCACGGTTTCACACGAGCTGCGCACCCCGCTGACCTCCATCCTCGGTTACCTGGAAATCGTGCTTGACGAGCCGGACCACAAGGAGATCGAGCCCGAACTGCTCATCATCCACAGGAACGCGACGCATCTGCTGACGCTCGTGAACGATCTGATCGCCGTCGCATCCGACCGCGTGGAACTCTCCGTGCAGGAGGCTGACATCACCCACCTGCTGGCTCAAGTGGTGGAATCCCTGCGGCCGCGGGCGGCCAGCTCGGGGCTCCGACTGGTGATGGAGGCCGGCCAGCCGCTGGTTACCCGGGTGGACGCGGGCCGGATCCGCCACGTGTTCAAGCACCTGCTGTCCAACGCCATCAAGTACTCACCGGACGGCGGAACAATCACCGCCAGCCTTCGAAGCAATGGCCAGGGCCTCGTCTGCTCCATCACCGACCCCGGCATCGGGATGACGGAGGATGAGGCCGCACACGCCTTTTCAAAGTTTTTCCGCTCCGAACGGTCACGGGACACGGCCATCCCCGGAGCAGGCCTGGGACTGCCCATCAGCAAGACCATCGTTGAGGGCCATGGCGGGTCCATCAGCCTCAGCACCGCACCCGGGAAGGGCACCACGGTCACCCTTTCGCTGCCGTCCCGCCCAGCTTAGGAGGCGCAGGAGATGGCAGCGTCCGACGGCGGGACAGGCTTTCGCTGCACCGTTACCACCGGCGCCTTCCGCGGGCAGGATTTGAGGAACTCTTGAGGGCTTCTTGAGCGAACGTGCTGAGGTCCTTGAGCTACGGCATGCACAGTAGTTGGTGAAAGGCCTGGAGCGCATGGGGGTGCATCTGGGAATTGGGCCCAGCAGTCCACAGGCCTTGAGTCGGGCAACCGATGGTCTCAGCGCTTGGCGGTGTCACGAAGCCGGCACCGCCAAGCAGCCCCGAAAGTCGCCATGAGGTTGCCAACAAACACCACAACAGCGTTTATCAGAAATATGTTGCTGCTTTCATCGGCGCCATCAACCCAAGCGACGTCCCATCACCGGCCGGGAAGAGTCCTAGGATTTCTTGTATGAGGATTGCCGTTGCAGGGGGAACCGGAACCGTTGGCCGTTATGTCGTGGAGCAGGCCAGCGCGCGCGGCCATGAGGTGGTGAGCCTGAGCCGCTCCGAGGGCATTGACCTGGTGACCGGAAAGGGCCTGGAGCAGGCACTCCGGGGCGTGGAAACGGTCATCGACGTGTCCGGCATCAAGTCCATGGCCACCAAGAAGAACGTGGACTACTTCACCAACAGCACCCAGAACCTGCTCGCTGCGGAGAAGAAGGCCGGTGTGGGGCACCACCTGGCTCTCTCGATCGTGGGAATCGACCATGCGACGTCCGGCCTGTACGCGGGGAAGCTGGCGCAGGAGGACGCGGTGCGGCACGGGGACGTGCCCTGGACCCTCCTGCGCTGTACCCAGTTCCATGAGTTTGTACCGCTGACGGCGGACGTCGCCTCCGTAGGCCCGGTGGTGCTGGTTCCCAAAATGTTCACCCAGCCCGTGGCGGCCAGCGAGGTGGCGGAAGCCCTGGTTGCGGCAGCCGAGGCGGGTCCGCAGGGACGCATCGCCGACCTGGGCGGCCCCCGCACCGAGGAGCTCGCCCGCCTGGTCCGCGCTTATCTGGATAAGACGGGCCGGCGCAAGAGGATCGTCGAGGTCCCGTTCCCGGGGTCGATGGGGAAAGCCATGCGCCATGGCGCGCTGGTCCCGGCGGAGGGTGCCGCCGTCGGACGCCAGACGTTCCTGGAGTGGCTGGAAGGCGCCGTTTAAACGGACCTGAACGCCAAAAAATTAGGCGTGCTTCCGGATGCGGCTGAAGAGCAGGCCCACCAGGGCCAGGGAGAGCATTGCGGCGATCAGGCTCAGCGTGGGGTTCACCCACTCCGGGACCAGGTCCGACACGGCATTGCATCTGTTGTGGAGCGGGAACACCGCACTGCCGTCGCGCGGATGCCGGAGCCGGTAGTTCAGGTCCAGTTCCTGGCCGGCGGCAAGGCAGGCATCGCTGAGGTCGCCGCTGGCAATGAACGTGGACTGGGTGTAGTAGACCGCGCCCAGCACCACCGCGGTAACCAGGGCGGCGGTGAGCCAGATTCGCGTTGCTTTGCGCTGTGGCATGGGGAGCTGCTCCCGATGCAGTTTTCGAACGGTCCGGATGCTTGAACCCGTAAATTCACCATAGCCATGCCGCTGCCACAGGTCAGCGCGGTTTGCTCAAGATACAGGCAATTTTGCGCCGCGGCAGGGCCGCTTAGGCCTGGTCCTGCAGATGCGCATCCCTGATGCCGGGAGGAATCGCGCCCTGGATGACCCAGCGGTTGCCGTCCGGGTCCGAGAAGTAGGCGAACAGCACGCCGCCCATGTCCTGGACCTCGCTGATGCCTGCACCTCGCGCCAGGAGTTCGGTCCGCGTGGTGTCCATGTCCGGAACAACCAGCTGCAGCCCCTCGAGGCTGCCCGGCACCATGGAGGTCATGCCCGTCCCGATGACGATTGACGCCGCCGATCCCGGCGGGGTCAGCTGCACCACCCGCATTCCGGGGATGTGCTCCACGTCGTGGTCCAGCACGAAACCCAGCTTCTCCGTATAAAAGGCCTTGGCCCTGTCCACGTCAGCCACCGGTACCTGCACTACTTCAAGGCGCATCTCCATCCCGCCACAGTACCCCGCATAAGGCCCGTTCCGGCCACGTAGAATTGACCGGGAGCGGCCGCACCACAAAGGCCGCCCCGGCGCGGTGCTGCGCCCCTTCAATCTTCGAACAGACCATTTCTTCGAACAGTGCGAGGGCGCTGCCGTGCGTCTTCCAGACCACGAACGGAGCCAGCAATGGCCGCCACCGCCGGGAACGCCCCTGCCTCTACGCCCGAACAGCTCCAGTCGGTGCGGGAAACACTCAGGTCCCCCAGGAGGCTGAAGACCGAGGTCCTGGGTGGCCTCGTCGTCGCCCTCGCCCTGATCCCGGAAGCCATCGCGTTCTCGGTCATCGCCGGAGTGGACCCCCGGCTGGGCCTCTTCGCGTCCTTCACCATGGCCGTGACAATCGCTGTTGTGGGCGGCCGCCCGGCCATGATCTCCGCGGCCACCGGCGCCGTGGCCCTGGTGATCGCCCCGCTGGTGAAGACCCACGGCGTGGACTACTTGGTGGCCACCGTCATCCTGGCCGGGATCTTCCAGGTCATCCTGGGACTTGCCGGAGTCGCGAAGCTGATGCGCTTCATCCCCCGCTCGGTGATGGTGGGCTTCGTCAACGCCCTGGCCATCCTGGTCTTCATGGCCCAGGTCCCCGAACTCCTGGGCGTCCCGTGGATGGTCTACCCGCTCACCGCCCTCGCGCTGCTCATCGTCTTCGGGCTGCCCAGGCTGACAACCGTGGTTCCGGCCCCGCTGGTCGCCATCGTTGTCCTGACCCTCATCACGGTGTTCGCTTCCATCACGGTCCCCACCGTCGGCGACAAGGGACACCTGCCCGAGTCCCTGCCGTCCCTGTTCATCCCCAACGTCCCGATCACCCTCGAGACGCTGCAGGTCATCTTCCCGTACGCCCTGGCCATGGCCTTTGTGGGACTCCTGGAATCCCTGATGACCGCCAAGCTGGTGGACGACGTCACGGACACCCGCTCCTCCAAGACCCGCGAGGCCTGGGGCCAGGGCGTGGCCAACATCGTCACGGGCTTCACCGGCGGCATGGGCGGCTGCGCGATGATCGGCCAGACCATGATCAACGTCAAGGCCTCGGGCGCCCGCACCCGGATCTCCACCTTCCTGGCCGGCGTCTTCCTGCTGATCCTGGTGGTGGCCCTCGGCGGGGTGGTCTCGGTGATCCCGATGGCCGCGCTGGTGGCCGTGATGATCTTCGTCTGCTGGGCCACGTTCGACTGGCACAGCATCCACCCCCGCACCCTGAAGATGATGCCCAAGAGCGAAACCACGGTCATGGTGGCCACGGTCATCGCGGTGGTGGCCACCCACAACCTGGCCATCGGCGTCGGCGCCGGCGTGCTGGTGGCCATGGTGCTGTTCGCCCGCCGGGTGGCGCACTTCGTCACCGTCGAACGGACCATCAAGGACATCGAGGGCCAGGAGACCGCCACCTACACGGTGAACGGCGAGCTGTTCTTCGCCTCCTCCAACGACCTCTTCACCCAGTTCGAATACGCCCTGGACCCGCAGCATGTGGTCATCGACATGCACGCCTCCCACCTCTGGGACGCCTCCACCATCGCCGCCCTGGACGCCATCACCGAGAAGTACCGCCACCACGGCAAGGACGTCAAAATCATCGGCCTCAACGACGCCAGCACCCTCATGCACGAACGCCTCGCCGGCAAGCTGGGCACAGGGAACTAAGGCAACAAGCCCCTAAGGCGAGAGGCACGACGGCGGCACGCGCCCGCCGTCGTCCGCTTTCCTGCGGGCTTGCCGCGGCTAGCATTATGTTCATGCGCGCCGATGACACTTCTGCCATCCACGCCGGAGGAGGACCGTCACCCGGCGCCAGGAGCGCGGGCCGACTTATGGCCATGCTGGACAGCGGTATTTCCGCGGCCGAGCTCGAGACAACACTGTCCGCCTGGCTGGACGACGGAGCGATCGACCAGTCCACCGCCGCGGCCGCACGCCGGCTGAATGCCCGGCTGTGGGAGGCGAGCCGCCGGGAGGGCCTGCTGCGCGTCCTCTACGACACGGCCACCGACCTCACCGGCATACGCGACGTCGAGGCGGTCCTCAAAGCCATCGTCCGGCGCACCAGGTCGCTGATCGGCAGCGACATTGCCTACCTGAGCCTGAACGACTACGACAGCGGCGAGTCCTATGTCCGCGTGACCGACGGTGCAACCACAGCGCTGTTCCGCAACATCCGCATGCCGCTTGGCGAAGGCGTGCTCGGCGCGGTGGCCACCGGTGAGGCGCCGGCGCAAAGCGCGGACTATCTCCTGGACGAAACCAAATCCCACCTGGAGTCCAGCGACAGGGCCGTTGCCGCGGAGGGCGTCCGGGCCATCATGGGTGTTCCGCTGCGCGCCGAAGGGAAAGTCATCGGCGCGCTGCTGGTGGCCGACAGGCACCCGCACCAGTTCAGCAGTGACGACGTTGCCCTGATGGAATCCATCGGCACGCACGCCGCCGTCGCGCTGGAGAACGCCCGCTACTTCAGCGAGATGGCCCATGCCCTCGCCCGGCTGGACCAGGCACAGCAGCAGAACCTGGCCCATGTCCGGGACCTGGAAGAGCTTTCATCCCTGGACCGGCGGCTCATGGAGACCCTTGCCTCCACCGGCAGCCTCCCGCACCTGCTCACCCTGCTGGCCGAATCGCTGGGCGCCCCTGTTTTCCTGGTCTCCCCCATGGGCGAGCCGCTGGCGGGAATCGCGGCGGACAGTGACTTCACCAGTCTTCCGGCCCTGGGCGCGGCTGAGGAATCGGTGGCGACGAGCTCGGCAGTGCAGTTCGAGGTCAAGGGCAGGAAGTACACGGCCATGTCCGCTGTTGCGGGTGACCAGCACCTGGCTACGCTCATCGTCGCAGAGCAACTCAGCACGGCCCGTCTCGCTGTCCTGGAACGCAGCGCCCTGGTGCTCAGCGTGTCCCTGCTCTTCGAGCGCACCTTCCAGGACGCGCAGTACCGGCTGCAGCTCGAACTCATCGACGACCTGCTCAGCCCGAGGTCTGAACATGCGGAGGCGCTGTCACGCAGGGCCGGGCAGTTCGGCCTCGCAAACCACCTTCAGCTCGTGGTGCGCGTGGTGGGGGTCGCTGACGACCAGCGCCAGCGGGCGCTGTCCGTGCTGAGGCTCCGGGCAGAGGGCACCCCTGGAATCATTGCCCTGCACGAGTCGCACCTGTGCATCATCGAACCCTTCGAACGGCGCACCGGACGAGCTGATGGAACCGGCGGCGCCGGGGACAACGGCCGGTCCATCGTCGAAGAGCTCAAGCGGCGCCGCATCACTGCCAGCGTGGGGACATCGGAACCGGTCACCGGCTTTGCAGGCCTGTCGGCGGCGCACACCGAGGCCCACACCGTGCTGCGGGCACTTCAGGCCCTCTCGCGTGACGGCGAGGCAGCGGACCGCGCCGCCCTGGGCACCGCAGGAATGCTGCTCGGAGCCATGGACAGCCCCTTCGCCGGACAACTGCTGACAGCACAGCTGGGCCCGCTCCTTAGCTACGACGAGCGGCGGGGAACACAGCTGGTCCTCACAGCATGGATGTTCCAGGAAAAAGGCGGCGCCATGCAGGAGACGGCCGACGCCCTCCACATCCACCCCAACACCCTCCGGCAGCGGCTGGACCGGATAGACGCCCTGATCGGTGCCACCTGGCGCCGGGGAAGCCGTTCCCTCGACGTCCAGGTGGCGCTGCGTCTCTGGAGGATGAAGACGTCCGGGGTCACGTCCGGCGCCTGACCAGCTGTTCTGCCCTCCACCGGGACACACATGGCGCCCGCGCACATAAGCGCGCTTTTTGTGTGGCGCACATCTACATGGTGACCATCACGCGGCTCTGGAATGCTGGTTTCTGCGGCACCTGTCAGGCAGCCCGCCAACCCCATCTTTAGGAGTCATTCACAATGTCGTGTGCGCATGCAGCGGGCATCCGTCCCGCAACTTTCGGCGTCCTGCGCCTGCCCCGGAGCGTCGTCGTCGGCGCCGGGCAGCGTTTCGCAATTGCCGGCATCGCAGCCGAATTCGGCACCAACATCCTCATCTGCACCGATCCGCGGCTGGCCGCCTCGGACGAGCTCAAGGCCCTGGTCCGCAGCCTCGAGGACCGGCACCTGACCGTAACGGTCTACGGAGACACCCAGGCCGAGCTGCCGACGCCAGGCATCCTGGCCTGCGTTGAGGAGCTCAAAGGCCAGGACATCGACGTCATCATCGGCTTTGGCGGCGGCAGCTGCATGGACATGGCCAAGGTTGTGTCGGTACTGCTCACGCACGGCGGCAAGCCCAGCGACTACTACGGCGAATTCGCCGTTCCCGGGCCCACCAAGCCGGTCATCGCCCTGCCCACCACCGCGGGCACCGGTTCCGAAGCGACCGCCATCGCCGTCGTCTCCGACCCTGAACTGGGCATGAAGATGGGCATCTCAAGCCCGCACATCATCCCGTTCGCCGCCGTCTGCGATCCCGAACTGACCTACTCCTGCCCCGCGCCGCTGACCGCCGCCACCGGCGCTGACACGCTGGTCCACCTGGTGGAGTCCTTCACCGCCATCACCCGGGAACCCACCCCCCAGCTGGCCGCTGAGCGGGTCTTCGTCGGCAAGAACATCCTGACCGATTCCATTGCCCTGAACGGCATCGGGCTGGTGGGCCGCAGCCTCGTCACTGCATACAAGGACCCGGAAAACGTTGAGGCGCGTGCCGGAATGATGCTCGCGGCACTGTACGGCGGTGTGGTCCTGAGCAATGCGGGAACCGCCGCGGCGCACGCCATCCAGTACCCGGTGGGGGCACTGACCCACACTCCCCACGGCGTCGGGGTCGGCCTGCTGCTGCCGTACGTTGTCCGTCACAACTTCCAGGCCATCCAGCCGCAGCTGGCACAGATTGCCGAAGCCCTGGGCCGCGACACCAAGGGCCTGGACCCGCGCGCCGCCGCCGTCGCAGGCGTAGAGGCAATCGACGAAGTCATCGCCGCGATCGAGCTGCCCCCAACGCTGAAGGACCTCGGCCTGCAGGAAAGCGACCTCGCCCAGGTGGCCAAGCTGTCTCTGAACTCCAAGCGGCTCATCGACAACAACCCCGTGCCCCTCGACCTCGACGCCGTAACCTCCATCGTCCACGCCGCCTTCGCCGGCGACCGCACCATCCGCTGACCAGCACCAAGGACTTCCCCATGACACTTCTTTCCACCCTCGAACCCCTCGACATTGACGGCCTGACGGTGCCCCGCGAGCTGCTGATTGCCGGCAACTGGCAGCACGCGGCCGGCGGTGGCCTCGTCGAGGTGATCAACCCCTCCGATGCCTCCATCATCACCGGCATCGCCGACGCCGACGTCGAAGACGGCCTCGCAGCCGTGGACGCCGCGGCAGCAGCCTTCCCCGAATGGGCGGCAACTCCCCCGCGCCGCCGCGCCGAGATCCTGCGCCGCTGCTTCGAACTGATGACCGAGCGCAGCGAACAGCTCGCCCACCTGATCTCCCTCGAGAACGGCAAGGCCCTTGCAGATGCCCGCGGCGAAGTGGCCTATGCCGCAGAATTCTTCCGCTGGTACTCGGAGGAAGCGGTCCGCATCATCGGGGATGTGTCCGTCTCGCCGTCGGGCTCGAACCGGATCCTTGTCCAGCACCCGCCCATCGGCGTCTGCGTGCTGATCACCCCGTGGAACTTCCCGGCGGCCATGGCCACCCGCAAACTGGCACCCGCGCTGGCAGCCGGCTGCACGGCCGTGCTCAAGCCGGCCACGCTCACGCCGCTGACCTCCCTCGCGATCGCCCAGCTGATGCTCGACGCTGGAACCCCCGCCGGCGTGGTCAACGTCATCACCACGAGCAAGACAAGCGAGGTCATGACCCCCATCCTCGCCGACCCCCGGGTCCGCAAGCTGTCCTTCACCGGCTCCACCGGCGTCGGGCGGCACCTGCTGCACCAGGCGGCCGACAATGTCCTCAAGTGCTCCATGGAACTTGGCGGCAACGCGCCCTTCCTCGTCTTCGATGACGCGGACCTCGACCTGGCCATCGACGGCGCCATGGTCGCCAAGATGCGCAACGGCGGCCAGGCCTGCACCGCCGCCAACCGCATCTACGTCCAGCGCGGCATCCACGACGAGTTCGCCCGCCGGCTGGCCGAACGGATGAGCGCACTGCGCGTGGGTCCGGGTACCGACGCCGATACCGAGGTGGGGCCGCTGGTGGATGAGGCCAGCGTCCGCAAAGTCGATTCGCTGGTCCGCGACGCGGTGAGCCAGGGAGCGCGGCTCCTCGCCGGCGGCAAGGCCGTGGACGGGACCGGCTACTACTACCCGCCCACTGTCGTCACCAACGTGCCGCTCCAGGCCAGGATGGTCAGTGAGGAAATCTTCGGGCCGGTGGCCTCTGTTATTCCCTTCGACACCGAGGACGAAGCCATCACCGCCGCCAACGATTCGGAGTACGGCCTCGCCGCCTACGTGTTCACCGAGGACCTCCGCCGCGGACTGCGGGTCTGCGAGCGCATCGAGAGCGGAATGGTGGCCCTGAACCGCGGCCTGGTTTCCGACCCCGCAGCACCCTTTGGGGGCGTCAAGCAGAGCGGCCTTGGCCGCGAAGGGGCCCATCAGGGCCTGCTGGACTTCACCGAAACCAAATACATCGCCCTCGACTGGTAGCCCGCTGCTCCCTTCGTTTCCTTCCGAAAGAAAAGACCAATGACGATCTCCAACACCACAGCCAAGCCCAAGGCGGCCTGGCGCGTACCGCTGGCCAGCTTCGCCGGCACCACCATCGAATGGTACGACTACTACATCTTCGGCCTGCTCGCCGCCACGGGCGTGTTCAGCCGGCTCTACTTCCCCGAACAGGACCCGGCAACCGGCCTGCTCCTTGCGTTCGTCACCTACGCCGTCGGCTTCGTCGCCCGTCCCTTCGGCGGCATGTTTGCCGGCCACTTCGGCGACAAGATCGGCCGCAAGCCCATGCTCGTGCTGTCCCTGCTCATCATGGGCTTCGCCACCCTGGCGATGGGGCTGCTTCCCACCTACGCCCAGATCGGCGTCTGGGCTCCCATCCTGCTGACCGTGCTGCGCCTGCTCCAGGGCTTCGGCGCCGGAGCGGAGTGGGCCGGCGCAGCCGTCATCTCCATCGAACACGCCCCGCCGGGGCGCAGCGGCTTCTTCGGCAGCTTCACCCAGATGGGCGTCCCGGCAGGCATGCTGCTCGCCAACGCCAGCGTCCTGATCGTCAAGTCTTCCGTGCCTGCGGAGGTCTTTGATGCGTGGGCATGGCGGGTGCCGTTCCTGCTCAGCGTGGTCCTGATCGTCATCGGCCTGGTGGTCCGCGCCAAGCTCGAGGACTCTGACGACTTCAAGGACCTTGTTGCCACCAAGCAGACGTCCAAGAAGCCGCTGGGCGAAGCAATGAAGAAGGAAACCAAGGGAATCTGGCTTGTTGTGGGCATGCGTCTGGCAGAAAACTCCGCCTTCTACCTGTACACAACGTTCTCGGTGGTCTACATCATGAGGACCTTCGGACCCGATCGTGCCAACCAGGGAACCCTGTCCGTCCTGATCGCCTCTGCCATCGGAGTCTTCGCCGTCCCGCTCTGGGCCATCCTCTCGGACAAAATCGGCCGCAAGCCGCTCTACCTGTTCGGCTCGATCGGCGGACTCCTGTTCTTCCCGCTCTACTTCGTGATGACCGACACCGGCAGCGCACTGCTGGCAACACTGGCCATCATCATCGGGCTCGCCGTCTTCCACAACTCCATGTACGGCCCCCAGGCTGCCTTCTTCTCGGAGCTGTTCTCCACCAAGCTGCGCTACAGCGGCGCCTCCATGGGCTACCAGTTCGGTTCCGTCCTGGCGGGCGGCGTCGCTCCGCTGGTCGCGGTGGCGCTCCTGAACGCCGGAAACGGTGAGCCCGGCTGGGTGATCCTCTACTTCAGCGTGATCGGCGTCATCACCGTTGTGGCCACGCTCCTGGCACCGGAAACCCTTGGAAAGCTGGACCGGCGCATCACCGCCGCCCAGGAACTGGAC
>NZ_JARHXQ010000081.1:0-2003 GCF_029222765.1 Arthrobacter sp. Cr_A7
CACCCGGGCGCTGCTTGGCTGCTTGGCGGTCTCGGGGATCCGGATCCCGGCGGCGGCCAGGCGCCGCTTTGTCTCCTCCGGGGCCACGTACTCGCCCACCGTCGTCGAACTGCCCAGCGGGACCACCGAGTGGACGATCGTGTGCTCGTAGACGTGCACCAGGTTGAAGGCCTGTCCGCTGTCCTGCCCGCGGGTTCCGCCCACCGGCACGTTCAAGTCCTGCGTGTAGCAGGTAGCCGAGGCCACCGAGACGGGAATCCCGGCAAACGTTGCCGTGGTGGAGTAGTGCAGGTGGCCTGCCAGGATGGTGCGGACGTCGGAATTCCGGACCACTGCCGCAAGGGACGACTGATCCCGCAGTTCGACCAGCACCGAGAGGTCCAGGACGGACGGGACGGGTGGATGGTGAAGGGCCAGGATGGTTCCGTCCGGCGCAGGTGTGTCCAGCTCCCGGCCCAACCACTCCAGCTGCGCGTCGCTGAGCTCGCCGTGGTGGTAGCCAGGCACGGAGGTGTCCAGGGTGATAACCCGGAGCCCGTTGATGAAGTAGCTGTTGTCCACCGGCGCGTCATTGCCCGGCTGGTCCAGCAAACCGGCGCGGAAGTTGGCCCGGTTGTCGTGGTTGCCCATGGCCCAGATGACCTCCGCCCCCAGGTCCTCACATGCGGGTTCCACGATGGCGCGGAGCTTCACATACGCTTCGGGATGGCCCTTGTCCGCGAGATCGCCGGTAAAGATCACGGCCTCCGGCTTCGCCCCGGACGCTTTGACTTCTTCGAAGAGCTGGGTGAGGCGCGCTTCGCTGTCAACGACGCCGTACAGGGGGTCCGGACCTCCCAACAGGTGGGGATCGCTCAGGTGGAGTAGGAAGTGGCGTGGCCGGGGATGCTCGGCCTCGATGTGCTCCATTGCTACCTCTGTGGTCGGTGGGAAACGGCGCTTCCCTGGTACCCTTCAGTAATATTTATCCAATCAGACATTTGGCAAACTTTGGGCAAATCGCCGTAGCCGATGTGGAAAAAAATGAAAGAACTGCGCTTTTGAGGGCCGGATTCGGGAAAGCGCCGGTTTTTCAGCCGAGAGCCCTTTCGATGGCGTCGATGACCTCAGCCGAGTCCGGCTCCACAGTGGGCGCGAACCGGTCCACCACCTGCCCGTCGCGGCTGACCAGGAACTTTTCGAAGTTCCATTTCACCAGCCCCGGCAGCAGCCCGCTCTTGAACTTGGTGAGCTCGGCGTAGAGCGGATGCTGGCCCTTGCCCCGCACATCCGACTTCACCGTCAGCGGGAAGCTGACGCCGAAGTTGCGCTGGCAGAACTCAGCGATCTCGCTGTCGCTTCCGGGCTCCTGCCCCGCGAACTGGTTGCAGGGCACACCCAGGATCTCGAAGCCGCGGTCGCGGAATTTTCCGTAGAGCGTCTCCAGGCCGGTGTACTGCGAAGTGAAGCCGCAGTTGGAGGCCACGTTGACCACCATCACCACTTTGCCCCTGAATCTGCCGAAGTCGGTTTCGGTTCCGTCATTGAGGGTCAGCGGGACCCGGTACAGCTGTGCCAATGGTTGCGTCCTCAGGTAGTTGTCCACACGGGTAATTCGTTGCCAACCACTCAAGGTACTGTTCCGGACTGAGAGTTTCCTGGGCAATTCTTCTGGCTTCGGCGTCCGGCACCGGGGCTTGGCCCCCCGTCGTCCCGGCATCGGCTACTGTCCCGGCCGCCGGGCAGGTTTCCGGCACCGCCGGTTCCCCTGGTGCAGCGGGCGTGGCCGATGGCTGTGTGGCCGTAGGTGCCGGCGAGGGCGACGGCGTCGGCTGGGTCGTCGAAGGTGTCGGCGTCGGCTCAGTCGGCGTAGGAGTCGGCGTCGGCGTCGGTTGAGTCGGGGTAGGTGTTGGCGACTGCTCAGTCGGCGTAGGAGTAGGCGTCGGTTGAGTCGGGGTAGGTGTTGGCGACGGCCCAGTCGGGGTAGGTGACGGCCCGGTCGGTGACGGCGACGGCCCAGTCGG
>NZ_JARHXQ010000082.1:0-4752 GCF_029222765.1 Arthrobacter sp. Cr_A7
CACCGAAAAGGCGGCATCGACGTCGGCGCGCCTGAGTGCTTCGTCCCAAAAAAAATCCGGGATTCGGCGGGTGTCGCCGGTCTGGCCGTCGTCCGCGGCGACCAGGTAGGAGAAAGCTCTGTAGGCGCGTGTACGGTCTGGTAACCGGGTGATGCCCAATTTGGCGACGAGGTAGGAGAAAGCTCTGTAGGCGCCTGTCCGGTCCGGTGACCGGTCTGTGTCGAGGGCCGCGACCCGTCCGGCTTCTTCCGGAGGGGTCCTGGCTACCACGATTTTCGCACGGAGGTCCTCGGGTGTGGGGGCCATGTCAGGCCGGTGCGCGAACAAGGCATCCAGGGCCAGCTCAGCCAAGTCTGTTTCGGGGATAGGGTCCGGCATGCCGACGCGGGTCCAGTCGATGGCTGTTTGGATGACCGCATGGAGCAGTGGGTCTGCGCGGGCGGCGCCGCGGTATTGCTTGAGCAGGTACGGGGCACCGGCGAGTTGCTCGGCTAGCCCGTACGTGCTCAGGTCCTGCCCGGGATAGGCCTGCTGTGCTGCTGCCTGTTCCGCCGGATTGTCGGAGGTCGGGCCCAGTTCCAGCTCGGTGGCTTCCTCCAGCACCCGGCGGGCCTCGCGCGTGAGCTCGTCGTCCCGGCTAAGCAAGCGGGACCACTCCTCGGTCCGCAGCGTGGCCACCACGACGGTGTTCCCGGGCCGTGCCAGCAGCGCGGTGAGCAGGGCCGGGGTTAACGGCTCCCTGATTCCTGTCAGGTACCTTTGCAGGTCGTTGAGCCAGAGCACGATCGCATCGGTGCTGGAACGTAGCCGGGGGTGTTTGGCGAGGGCGGCCAGGGACGTCGTGGCAGGTATCAACAGCCGGGCCCGGGGCCATGTGGTTCTGATGGCTTCGAAGGCGGTCCGGGTCTTGCCGGCCTTCGAGGGGCCGACCAGCAACACCATCCGCCCCGGCACCAGCGATTCCCTCAGCCGGGCGTCCACGTCCTGGTGAGTGCGCGCCACGTAGGGGTCATCCGTTCCGGCGCTTTCCCGTGTCCCGTATTTGGATTCGGTGGCCCCAGCCAGGTAAGGGTTCAGGTCCTGGACCAGGGGCAGGTCCCCGGCGGCGAGCCGCTCCACCACCCCGGCCAGGGGCTCCACCGGTTCCGCGGCGGCCAAGACAAGATCGTTCTGTCTGGGGAGCCCGAGTGCGTCTGCGATTCTGCGGGCCTCCGGATCGTCTGTCACGATAATAGTGTCGAAGGCGGTGGCGCGCAGGGCCGAGCCGCCCTGGGCGGGGTGGTGTTCGATGATGACCCCGATGGCCAGGCCCTGATGGAAAAGCGTGGCCCCGGAGAAGCCACCCCACGGTGAGGGAAGACCCGCCTGAGGAACGGGTATTTTGGGGGTCCTTTGGGCAGACGGGGGTCCGGGGCGGATATTCGAGTCCCGGATCAGCAACTGGCCCGACTCCACTCCGTCGGTCTGGTAAAGCGTCCCGTGCACTTCAGACGTAGCCGGACCGTGGGAATCGCGTTGGAACAACGGGAAGCCGATCGCCTGGCAGTCCTCGAGCATGCCGGCCCGGCTCCGGTCCACCCGGGCGAACACCATGGCAGAGAGTTCCGCTTCCCACGGTGCATCATCCAGTGCGATGACCGCCACGTCCAGTTCCGGGCACACGATGACATTGCCTCCGGGTACTGTCGCCCCGTCGCTGGCGCGCACCACCTTGATCCGTGCCGCAGGTTTCCCGGATTCCTTGTCGCGGATGCAGTGCCCGGCAGTCAGCACCAGCCGTCCCGAGACCACATATCCTGAGCCGACTTCTGCATGCCCATCGGCCCAGATGGCCGTCACCGCGACCACCCGGTCCAGCTCCACACCCGTCTGACCGGCACCGGCCATGATCAGCCTCCCCCAGGCTCCGGGCGGGCCCGACCGCGGCGCGGGCCGATAACCTCCCCGGGGGACACCGGGGCAGAGATCGCGAAGTCCGAGGTCAAGGTCCCGTCCTCCCGCAGCCACAGCGGTGCCAGGCGCAGGGTCAGCGTCTGCGTGGTGACATTTTCATACCCGCCACCGGCTTCAAAGATCGCCCAGCCGATTTTGCCGTTCGCGTCCTTGGTCACGGCGACCTGCACCGACAGCTCCACCGGTTCGATGGAGAACCGCATCGTCTGGTCCTCACCCGCCGCTGCCGCGGTCATCAGTTCCGCGCGCAGCGCTTCAATCGCATCAGCGAGCCCAACCACTGCCTTATCCATCCCGCCACCCCAAATCCGCCAGATCCGGATCAAACCCGCCGCGAGCCCGGCAGGCGCAGCGGATGTGACCATATTCCTCCAAACAGGCCCCCTTTGGACAGGGCCGAACCGCTTGACTGGCAGTTCCGGAGGCCTACGTCCATGGTGCCGGCAGAGGGAAGCGACGTGCCTTCCCGAACAGACCACGCCACCCAAGTGCTCTTGCGCCTATCCACGGTCTGTGAAGAGCCACACGCGCGGTTCGCAATTCAGGACGTTCTAGGAATCCTTTGTTTTCGAGAATGCTTTCGTTACTATTTCCGGAGTCGGCCGGGGTTGGTGCGTCCGGTAGGGGCAGGTTGTATCGGTCTGCGGCTGTGCAGTGTTGGAATCCCCTGGCGTCAGGCCAATCGGATCATGGCGCCACACGCTCCCTTGCGGCAAACACCGGTCCCAGCCCAAGCCTGGAAGGCTGCACCTGAGAACGCACTGAATACATAAAGCATGACTCGCCCTCGCCTGGTGACGGAGGCTCAACTGCTAGTGACCGGGAGATCCAGCGCGCACACTGTACCCATGATTATCGATACCAACTACACGACCGATGACAGTCCGGCGCTAAGGAATCCTGAGCGCGGCATTTATTCCGCGAGTGATCCAAACGTCGGCACTCACACGATCGTTCCCGAGTGGCTCTGGCTCCACGATGTGTGCATGGAGGAGCTGACCTGGAAGGGGCTTAATGATCCCAGGACCACTAAGAAACTCAATGAGTATGCGCAGCAGCTCGAGAAATGGCGCGCGGATGGCGTGAAAGTTCTATTCCGGCCCCGCTACGACAAGCCCAACACGAATAACCCGAACTTACCGAGCGACTGTGAAATTAGCGGCACTCCGGTGTTCCACGCGAAGACGATGGACCTCCAACGCAACCATATCGATGCAGTCGCCGCGATGCTCGGCGACTACCGCGATGTGATCGCCTACATCCAGGCTGGCTATCTGGGGCGCTGGGGTGAATGGAACACGGAGAACGACAACATTCCCCAGGCGCCCTTCCTCTACAACAAAGCAGAACGCGCCCAGATCATCGACCACATCCTGTCCACCTACGCCGATCACGGCATCAAGCAGCACGTCGAACTGCGCCGGCCCGTGTTCATGCAGGAAGTGCTCGACCGAAATCCCATCGCGAACGTTGGTTTCCACCAAGACTGCTTCATGAGCAACGACAGCGACGGAGGGACGTACTCGAACTTCTCCGACAGTCCGGCGAACATCGACGAGCACGACGACGACAAGCTGAACGCGGAGTGGAAGAAGCGGGCGCAGTCATTCACGGCAGAGCGCAGCTTCGGGGGCGAAACATGTCCCCTGAGTTCCCCGCCGAATCCCCCGCGGTGGCACTCATGCAGCAACATGCGCTCCGAACCAGCGACGTTCCACATGAACTACTTGAACATCGATTGGGCGGACAACGTGGTGTCTACGTGGGAGGCGGGCGGCTGTTATGACGAGATCCGGAGCCGGTTGGGCTATCGCTTCGAGGTGACGCGCGTGGAGTACACCCCAACCGTGGCCCCCGGCCAGAACTTCACGGTCTCGGTCGACATCCTCAATAGCGGATGGGCACGGCTCCACAAGCACCGGGATGCCCAGCTCGTACTACGCAAGGGGTCGACAACCCACGTCTATCCCCTGTCCAACGGCGCCACCGAAACATGGAAGCCCGGCACCACAACCCAGATTTCAGTCACGGACACTGCCCCGCCGACGGGAACGTATGAGCTCCGACTAACCATCCCCGACCCCGACGCACCAACGCGGATCCTTTACGCGGTGAAGCTGGCCTCACAGCGTTGCGGGGTGAACATATTCGACGCGAGCACCGCAGAGAATGACCTGGGGATATCGATGACCGTGCAGTAGCAAGCCTCACCTTCCGCTCATTCCAAAACGAGTCATGCCCATGCTACGTCTGCTTCGAAAGCGAAAGGCCCGATGCGGCTGGCATTCAAATCCATCGCCTTCCGTCATCTAGAGTTCACGGGACTCATCGCCTTTCATGGCCGACGGGCTGTCACCTCACGGGCTCAGATATTGGCCCCTCGGTGGGAAGCCCACACTGAGCGCCGCGCCATCACCCTTGAAAATCCGCTAAATGCTAACTCCCGTTTAAGGGACACTCCCCCTTGGAAGTGGAGCATCGAGGGCTCCGACACTCGAACCCGGTAGTTTGCCTTGTGGAGGAAGCATAAGAAATGGGCCTAGTCGTTTAGTTCGGGTTCCGGGTTCTCGCTGCGCCGCAGATGGGCCTAGTTATTGTCAGGAGTCCCTGACACAATGGCCGTCAGGAATGCCTGACAGGAGAGGCTACAGGTCAATGGGCTGGGCATCAGCAGATCACGAGCACGAGGGTTGGGCAGCCTGCGTCTCGCCCGACGGGCGGCTGTCCGCATCATCAACGGGCGAAGGAATGCTCTTCCAGGGCATATCCGGTCGCTACAAGCCTGACAAGATGATGCCC
>NZ_JARHXQ010000083.1:0-7389 GCF_029222765.1 Arthrobacter sp. Cr_A7
CACCGCTAGCAACTGCGCAGCTGAGGGAGCGGCTAGCCGTCGTAGTGGGTGCGGGCCGGGCCCTGGCCCAGGGCATTCACCACGGCGGCGGCCACATCGTGCAGCTTTGAATTGCGGGTGCTGGACGCGGTCTTCAGGATCTCGAAGGCGTCATGCTGGCTGCAACGGTTCTGCGCCATGATGATGCCCACTGCCATGTCGATGACGGTCCGCGATTCCAGGGTGGCACGCAGGTTGGCCGCCGTCTCGCTGTAGTGGGCAAAGCGCACCGCCAGCCGCAGGGCGAGGGAGGTCTGGCTGACGTAATCCTCGGCGAACTCAAGGTCACGGGCTTCGAAGCGCTGGGGGCGGCGCGAGTACAGGACCAGGGCAGCCTTGGTTTCGCCTTCGAGCTCGAACGGCAGTGCCAGGACGGAGCGGACACCCTGGGCGAAGGCGGCGGAGGAGTATTCGGGCCAGCGGCCGTCGTCCTGCACGTCGGGAACGTTTACGGTCTTCTGCGACGTGTAGGCCGTCATGCTGGGTGTTTCGCTGAATTCGTTCTCGAGCTGGCCGATTGCTTTGGCTTCCGGACTGCTGCTGGCCACAGTGGCAGCCTTCCGCTTCCGGAGCAGGGTGATGGCGCACAGGATCTCGTCTCCGGGCTCGGAGAGGTTGCGCGCCGACACCTGTGCCAGTTCGTTAAGGAAGTCCTCAACGTCAGAGCTGTTGAGGACCAGTTCATTCAGGTGTTCGGCTATGGATGTATCGGATTTTGCTGTTGACTCGCTGGCCACGGGTTTTGGTGCCATTCGTTCAGGTCAAAACGAGCCGGCAACACCCAACCGTCCCACCCGAGAGGCGGGGAGCCGGTGAAGGTCGCTGGATCGACGAACTTTCCAACGGCCTGCTGCTAAACCGATACCCAGAAGTATATACATCCCCGGGCGCGGAAAAGAGTCATATATGGCTTCCCGGCGGGCCGGCCGCTGGCGCCGGCCGGGGCTAACCGGCAGAATGAAGCAGGCGCCGGGCTGCCGGCGGCGGACCCGGAAACCAGCGGCTGTTGCGCCGCGGAGGACAGGAACATGACCAGACTGCTCATTATCGGTCCGCCCGGCTCGGGCAAGGGGACGCAGGCCGAGCACCTTGCCCGGCACTTCGGCGTGCCGGCCGTTTCCACCGGCGACATCTTCCGGAGCAACGTCAGCCAGCAGACAGAACTGGGCAGCCAGGCCGCGGAGTACCTCGACGGCGGCGACTTCGTCCCGGACCACCTCACCAATGCCCTGGTAAAGGACCGCCTCCTGGACAGCGACGTCCAGTCGGGTTTCCTGCTGGATGGCTACCCCCGTACCGCGCCCCAGGTCATGGAACTGGACAACATGCTCGCCTCCCAGGGAGTCGCCCTGGACGCGGTCATTGAACTGCGTGCCCCCGACGCCGAACTGGAGCAGCGGATGCGTCAGCGGGCGGAGGAACAGGGACGGTCGGATGACACGGTGGACGTGTTCCGGCGCCGGCTTGACCTCTACCACCGCGAAACCCATGAAGTTGTCTCGGTCTATGCCGGCCGGGGAATCCTCGTCTCCGTGAACGGCAGCGGCGATCCGGGCGAGATCACTGCATTGGCGATCGCCGCCGTCGAAAAGTTCCTGGCCACCCGTACCGGAGCCTGAGCCGGTGCACCCCTCCAACAGAAGGACCTCCTGATGAGAATTGCCGTCACCGGCGGAAGCGGAAAACTGGGCCGGCACGTTGTCCGGCGTCTTATCGATGACGGCCACGAGGTCCTCAACCTGGACCGGGAAGGCACCCGGAGCCCGGGACTCCTGGTGGTGGACCTGCGCAATTACGGCCAGGTGCTCGATGCGATACTGGGCGTGGATGACAGGCACAGCGGTTTCGACGCCGTGGTGCACCTGGGTGCCATCCCGGCGCCGGGCATCCTTCCGGACGCCGCGACGTTCGAGAACAACATGCTGTCCACCTACAACGTCTTCCAGGCTGCCCGCCGGGCAGGCATCAAGAAGGTGGTGTACGCCTCCAGCGAGACGGTGCTGGGACTGCCGTTCGACGTCGACCCGCCCTACATTCCCGTGGACGAGGAATACCCTGCCCGGCCGGAAAGCACCTACTCCCTGGTCAAGCACCTGGAGGAGCAGATGGCAGCGGAACTGACGCGCTGGGACCCGGAACTGAGCATTGTCGGACTGCGGTTCTCGAACGTCATGGACGTGGAGGACTACACCAGGTTCCCGTCCTTCGATGCTGACCCGCGGCTGCGGAAATGGAACCTTTGGGGCTACATCGACGGCCGGGACGGCGCCCAGGCAGTGGTCCGGGCCCTCGAGAACGGCAGGCCAGGGTTTGAAGCCTTCATCATCGCCAACGCGGACACCGTGATGAGCCGGTCGAGTGCAAGCCTCGCGGCCGAGGTGTTTCCGGATGTGAAGGTCACCCGGGAACTGGGCGGGCACGAGACCATGCTCTCCATCGACAAGGCCCGGCGCCTGCTGGGCTTCGAGCCGGAACACAGCTGGCGGAACCACCGGGAATAGTCCCGGCCGCAGGAATCCCCAAGGCTTCCCACAGGATCCTGCAAGGACCCGCCAGCGGCGCATTCCGGGCTCCTATCCTGTTGGTAGAGCGGTGGATTTCCCCGCCCCCGCAGCTCCCAACGCCACACCAAGGACCCCAAAATTCGCACTTCATCCTTTGTGCTGCCCGCCGCCGCAGCGCTGGTCTCCGCCGTCGCCCTTTCCATTTCCGCCGTGCCTGCCGCCGCCGCGCCAAAAGCCGATGCCGGAGCAGCCGGCCGCTACATCGTGCAGTACGCCGCCAACGCCGATGTGGATGCTGAGGCTGCCCACCTGCGCGGGCAGGGCCTCGCCGTCGGACGTACCTTCAAACACGCGCTCCGCGGCGCCGTGGTCACCGCCAATCCTGCCCAGGCCGAGGCTCTTGCGCGCTCCGGCCGGGTGCTGTCAGTGGAGGCGGACGCCCCCGTCAGCATTTCCGCAACGCAGCAGCCCGCGCCCTGGGGCCTGGACCGGGTGGACCAGCGGCCCCTGCCGCTCTCCGGCTCCTACTCCTGGACAGCGGCCGGGTCCGGAGTGACGGCCTACGTCGTGGACACCGGAGTCCTCGCATCGCACGCCGACTTCGGCGGCAGGGTGACAGCCGGCTGGACCGCCGTGGCCGATGGCAGGGGCTCCGGCGACTGCAACGGCCACGGCACGCACGTTGCCGGGACGGTGGCGGGTGCCACCTACGGGGTAGCCAAGGCAGCCACCGTGGTGCCGGTCCGGGTCCTCGACTGCCATGGCTCCGGCTACAACTCCGATGTGGTGGCAGGACTTGACTGGGTTGCCGCCAACCACCCCGCCGGCGTGCCGGCCGTGGCCAACCTCAGCCTGGGCGGCGGCGCGAGCACCGCGGTGGACGCAGCCATCCAGGCAGTGATGAACGACGGCGTCACGGCAGTGGTTGCCGCCGGCAACTCCGCGGTGGATGCGTGCGGCGGTTCCCCCGCCCGGGTTACCGGCGCTGTCACCGTCGCCGCCAGCGACTCCGCCGACCGCCAGGCCTCTTTCTCCAACTTCGGCACCTGCGTGGACCTCTACGCCCCGGGCGTGGGCATCACCTCCACGCTCCACACCTCCACCACCGCAACGGCCTCCATGTCCGGGACCTCGATGGCCGCGCCCCACGCAGCCGGGGCCGCCGCCGTGCTGCTGTCGCAGAATCCGGCCCTCACGCCAGCCCAGGTTGCGGGAACGCTGGTGTCCGGTGCAACGTCCGGGGCAGTCACCGGCGCCACCGGCGGAACGCCCAACCGGCTGCTCTACGCCGGCGCCGTGGCTGCTGCTCCAGCCCCCGCTCCCGCGCCTGCCCCTGTTCCCGCGCCTGCCCCCGCTCCCGCGCCTGCCCCCACCGTCAGTGCCGTCAGTCCCGGGGCCAACGCCACGTCCGTGCCGTCCGGCGCCAACGTGACCGCTACCTTCAGCGAGGCAGTACAAGGACTGACGTCGGGAACGTTCGTGCTCAAGAACGCTGCCGGCACCACCGTCCCCGCCAGCGTCACCTACAGCGCAACCACCCGGACGGCCACCCTGGACCCCTCCGCCAACCTGGCCGCGGATGCAACCTATACCGCAACGCTGGTGGGCGGAAGCTCGGCCATCCGCGGCACTACGGGAACCCCGCTGGCCTCGGTCAGCTGGACCTTCCTGACGGGCCCGGCCCCGGTGGTCACCGGCACCACCCCCGGCAGCAACGCGCTGCTGGTGCGCCGCGGCAACAACATCAGCGTGACCTTCAACGAGGCAGTCCAGGGCGTCAACGGCACCACGTTCACCGTGAGGAACGCAGCCACCGGCGCGGTGGTGCCGGCCGCCGTCTTCCGGAACGGCACCACGAACCAGTGGATCCTCGACCCGCAGCAGTCACTGGCCGCCAAGACCAAATACACCGTGACGGTGACAGGCGGCGGAACAGCCGTTCGCGACCTTGCGGGGAACCAGCTGGCCACCCGTACCTGGCAGTTCACCACCGGCTCGTTCTAGCCCGCCTCCAGCCGGAACTCCGTGCGGCCGTGCAGGGCACCGTTGACCTGCAGTTCCAAAGCATGCAGGCCGGGATGATGCACCCGGGTGGTCATCTGCCGGAACGCGTGGCGCTTGGAGAGGCTCCTGCTCTCGCCCGGCGCCAGAGTCAGGGTTGAGATTTTGAAGACCTTGGCGGATTGGGTGCCGTTGGCCTTTTGGTAGTGGACAACATAGTCAAGCGCAAGCCGCACATCCCGGGCACCCGTATTGGAGATTTCGAAGGAAAACGTCAGTTCCCCGGGAATCGTGAGGACGTCCCGGTCCAGGCGCGGCCCGGTAACCACCACGGACGCCGGCGTAAAGCCCAGCACCTCCAGGGCACCGGCATGCCCCTTCTTTACGAGCGTGCGGAGCCCGTGCCGGACCACCTGCCCCGTGTTGTTGTCTGCTGCCCCCAGCCATTTCCGGGCGGTTGCCACCACCAGGTCCGGGGCGTGCCGGGCAACATCATTGAGGTGGTTGGCCACCGAACGCCGAACGTACTCGGAGGGGTCGCGGTAGAGCGCATCGAGGATGGGGACGGTGGCCTCTGGCCGCTGGACGAGGGCAGGCACACGCACCGCCCACGGCAGGTATGGCCGGGTGCCCTCGCTGGCCAGGCGCCGGACATGCTCATCGGGATGGGACGTCCAGTCCAGGACCGCTGCCAGAGCCCGGTCCGGATCCCGGGCGATCAGCGGGCGGATGGCAAACTCGCCGGTGAGCCGGGGCGTCAGCTCGGTCAGCAGCGCGAGGGCATCGTCAAAGTCCTGACTGGAACCGGACTCGAGGCACAGGGTGGCAGCTGCCTCGGAAACCGGCCACAGGGTCCAGCCGGTGAACTCCGGAACTGGCAGTGCCGCGCGGAAGCTGGCCGCCGCCGTCGGATATGCACGTCCGGGGCTGTTCCTGATGTCATCCACCAGGGCGCCGGCAACAAGATCAGTACGGGCGCGAAGGTTGAGATCGCCCAGCAGTGAAGCGGCAGCGGCGGTGCGTTCCCATGTCACGTCGGGCGCAACCGCCGTGAGGATGCCGGCCAGCGTTTTCACCGCCTGCGCATCGATGAGTTCATTCATCACGCCCATGGAGTCAGGCTACCGCCCGTGCAGGCGCCAACCGGGATAATCTTCACCCTAAGCAAACTTCACAGCGCAGGGATGGTCACAGTGGGACAGCAGGAATCGTCAGGCTCTGGAAGAGCTTCCGGGACAACCGCCAAGAAGAACGGCCGGTGGCGCGCTTTCCACGACAAGTTCGTGGTGGAGGAGCGCTACCTGGAGCCGGGGGACCGACGCGCGCTCTACCGTGCTTCGGTCATCCTGGTGGCTGCGGGCGTGGCGCTCTTCATCGCCACCCTCATCAGCGTGGTGCAGGCCGATGGGCTGTCCGCGGCCGATGGGCCTGTCCGTGACTGGCTCCTGGGCCTGCGGTCCGACACCATCACGGCGATCATGATCTTCCTTGCCGTGGTGTTTGGCCCCATTGCCCTGCCCATCATTGTGCTGGTGGTCATCCTGGTCTGGGGATTCGCCGCCAAGCACGCCTGGCGGCCCATCCTGCTGGCGTCGGCGATGCTCACCGGTGTCATCATTTCGCAGATCATCCTCCAGATTGTCCGGCGGTCACGCCCGCCGGTGGACCAGATGCTCTTCGGGATCGACCACACTTTCTCGTTCCCCTCCGGGCATGTCCTGGGGGCCTGTGACTTCCTGCTGGTGGGAGCCTTCCTGATCTTCTCGCGGCGCAGGAACCCGCGGGCCGCCGTGCTCGGCTTCGTCGGAGCGGGCGTGGGAATCGTGCTGGCGGCCCTGAGCCGGCTGTACCTGGGCTACCACTGGCTCAGCGACGCCCTCGCTTCGGTCTCGTTGTCCCTGATCATCCTGGGCGGCGTGATCGCCGTGGATACGTGGCGGACCGCCAGGGTGCCGGGGGAGAGGATCACGGGGGAGCTGTCCAAGGCTGACTCGCCGGGGGATTAGGGCCCCGAGGCATGCATCAGGCGGGCGGCCTGGATCTTGCGCGCTTCAGGGCACGGTGCAGCCTCATGTTGGCTGCCTCCAATTCCAGCACCTTGGCTACGCCTGCCAGGTTGAGGCCTTGGTCCAGGAGTTCCCCGATACGCAGCAGCACTGCGACGTCGTCATCGCTGTATTGACGCGTGCCGCCGGCCGTCCGTGACGGTGTTAACAGTCCTTTGCTCTCGTAGAGCCGGATGTTCTGCTGGCCTGTTCCTGCCAGTTTGGCTGCAACGGAGATGGCGTAGAGCGCATGTCCGCTGGCGGGCCGGCCGGCCCGTCCTGCTCCGGGGTCTGCCATAACGTCTCTCCAAAATCGTCGTTGCGCGGTCTTGCCTCAGTTTCCCACGGGTGCTATAAAAAATCTATATCCACCACCATAGATCGGTGGGCGGATATGGTACTGATCCAACATCTCAAAAGCTGAAGGAGTGGGACATGATGTTGATGCGCACGGACCCGTTCCGTGAGCTGGACCGGCTCACGCAGCAGGTCTTTGGCACTGCCGCCCGGCCGGCCGCCATGCCGATGGACGCATGGCAGGAAGACGGCGAGTTCGTGGTGGCCTTTGACCTTCCGGGCGTCAAGACCGACTCGCTGGACCTGAATGTCGAACGTAACGTCCTCACCGTACGGGCGGAACGCTCCGACCCCACACAGCCCAACGTGGAGCTGGTGGCTGCCGAGCGTCCCCGCGGTGTTTTCAGCCGGCAACTGATCCTGGGCGACACCCTGGACACGGACAACATCAAGGCAAGCTACGACCAGGGCGTACTGACCCTGCGGATTCCCGTGGCCGAACG
>NZ_JARHXQ010000084.1:0-11920 GCF_029222765.1 Arthrobacter sp. Cr_A7
CACCTCGCAAGCTGGGCCAGGGAACCCGGCGGGCGTGGGCCCACAGCCATTCGTACCAAACGAAAGGGGACGCCGTGTCCCGCTCCGAAAAAGTCTCCTTTGCCGGGTCCACCGGTGAAATGCTCTCCGGCATCATCGATGTGCCGGATGGACCGGTGAAGGGTTGGGGCGTCTTTTCGCACGGCTTCACCCTGGGGAAGGACGCCCCTTCCGCGTCCCGGATGTGCAAGGCGCTGGCGGACAGCGGCGTGGGAATGCTGCGCTTCGACAACCTGGGGCTGGGCGGATCCGCCGGCGAATGGTCAGCGGGCTCCTTCAGCCACAAGGTTGCGGACACGGTGAAGGCGGCAGAGTTCATGCGCAGCGAGGGAAAGCAGATTTCCCTGCTGGTGGGGCACTCCTTCGGCGGTGCGGCCGTCCTGGCGGCGGCGCGGGAGATCCCGGAGCTCGACGCCGTAGCCACCGTTGGCGCCCCTTTCTCGCCCAAGCACGTGGCGCACGTTTTTGACGCTGCGCTGGACAAGATCCTCAGCGAAGGCAGCGCCGAGGTGGATCTTGGCGGGAAGCGCGTGGAGATCCGGCGGCATTTCGTGGAGGACCTCGAAAACGCCGACCTCACGGACTGCATCAAGCAGCTGCACAAGCCGCTGATGGTGCTCCACTCCCCCACGGACAACACTGTGGGCATCGAGAACGCCAGCACCATCTTCCAGACGGCACGGCACCCGCGGAACTTTGTGTCCCTCGAAGGGAGCGACCACCTGCTGACAGGCAAGGGCCAGGCGGCCCGGGCCGCCCGGATTATCGCTGCCTGGGCCGACCAATACCTCGACGCCGGGCAGTAGCGCCCCCGTCCTGCTGGGCCGACACCTTTCCGGGCTGGACCGGCACCTTTCCCGGCTGGACCTGGCGCGCACCCCACGTGCCCTTCTCATGGCCCGTGGGGGCGCTGCGCAGGTCGGCCTCCCGCACTGCCGCCCAACCGGCCGACACCAGGTAGACCTGGCTGACCAGGTTGAACCAGATCAGCAGACCGATGATGATGGCGAATGGCGCCAGGATGGGATTCCTGCCGGCTCCGGCCAACAGTTCCGTGCTGAAGATCTGGAGCACGCCCGTGCCAAGGGCCGCCAGGATGGTGCCTTCCAGCAGCGCTCGGCGTGACAGCTTCAGGCTCGCGGCGAACCTGTACATGATGAAGGCGGTCGCCCAGCCCAGCACCAGGGGAACAGTGATTTTGACGGACGTGGCCAGGGGACCCGCCAGCGCGTCGTCGAGTCGGAGGAAATCCGAAACCCACCCGGCGGCGGTTCCGAACACCAGGGAAGCGCCGGCGCTGATGACCAGCGCCACGCCCAGGAGCAGCAGGGTTCCGGCATCCCGCAGTTTCAGGAGGATGGGATTGACCAGCAGTGGCGGCAGCCCCAGGACGCCGCGAAGCCCTTCCCTGATTCCGGAAATCCATCGCAGCGAGGTGACCACAGTGACCAGGGAGCCGATCACCGCTGTCCAGCCCAGTCCGTCAGGATTCAGCAGGTCCTGCGGATCCACGAGCCCGGCCCCGCCGTTCAGTTTCAGGAGCCCGGGCGCACTCGACGCCACACTGCTGATGATGGTGTCCAGGAGGGCCGGCTGCCCCCGCAGCACAAGGCCTGCGATGGAAAAGCCCGTGGTGAGGAGGCCTGTGATGGAGAAAAACATGTTGAAGCCAATGCCTGCGCTCATCAGCGGGCCGCGCTGAAGGCTGTAGTGCCGGAAGGCGCGCATCGGCCGGAGAGCGTTGAGCCGGGCAAGTATCCATTGGACCATCGCCATCAGCGCCGGAAACGGCCCCCCGCCTGCCCTGCGTGCCTTGCCCCACTCCATCCGCTTCCGGATGACGGCGAGCTGCAGCTGGGCGCGTTCAGTGGGAAGTGGCTGCTGCTCAGCCTGCTTCGGCTGCTGTGTCCGCGGCGGCGTCCGCGAATCGGGTGCCGGCGGCGTTGTCAGTTTCGGTCCCAAAGTCCAGCTCTTCCCGTAGCTGCCAGATGCCGTCGGCATCGTGCTCGTAAAGTCCCATGCTAACCACGGGGAAGGTGGCCTTGTAGTTCTTCAGGACCGTTTCGGCCTCATCAAGGCTTTCGGGGGCAACGTCGTGGGCAATGGTGACGTGGGGATGGTAGGCAAAAGGCAATTCCCGCTCCAGCGGGCCCTGCTGGAGCTTTTCGTGCAGGTCGACGCACTGCTCAAAGCCGTCCTCCACGTTGATGAAAACCACCGGGGAAACGGGGCGGAAGGTACCGGTGCCGGCAATGGTGACCATGAACGGGCTCTGCCGGCGGGCCACCTCGCGGACGTGCTCGCAGGTGGCTTCCCAGTCATGCGTGGGGGTGGTGGTCACCAGCGTGATGTGTGCCGGCACCACGTCCGCCAGCGGGTCGCCGAAGGACGCCCGCCAGCGCTGGAGCTCCTCCGCTATGTCAGGGGGGAACCCCAGGATGACGCCTACGCTGGATGACATGGCGCTAGCGGACTCCTGCGAGGCTGAGTGACGGGAGGAAGCCCATACGCTCATACACCTGGCCAAGGGTAACCGCCGCAATCTCACGGGCGCGCTCGGCGCCGTGGGCCAGCAGCCGGTCCAGCTCCGCGGGGTCCTCCATCAGCTCGTTGGTCCGGTTCCGAAGCGGGGTGACGAAGTCCACCACCACCTCGGCGAGGTCCACCTTAAGGTGGCCGTACATCTTGCCCTGGTACTCGGCCTCGAGGTCGGCGACGGACTTTCCGGTCAGGGATGAGTAGATGGTGAGCAGGTTTGAGACGCCGGGTTTTTCTTCGGGGTGGAACCTGATCTCCGTGCCGGCGTCGGTGACTGCGGACTTGATGCGCTTGGCGGCGATCTTGGGATCCTCCAGCAGCTGGATGGCGCCGTTGGGCGATTCGCCGGTCTTGGACATCTTGGCGCTCGGGTTCTGGAGATCGTAGATCTTGGCGCGTTCCTTGACGATGGTCGCCTCCGGAACGGTGAACGTGGCACCGAACCTGGTGTTGAAGCGCTGGGCCAGGTTGCGGGTGAGCTCCAGGTGCTGGCGCTGGTCCTCCCCCACAGGCACCAGGTCTGTCTGGTACAGCAGGATGTCGGCGGCCATGAGCGTTGGGTAGGCGAACAGTCCCAGCGTGGCGGCGTCCGCGCCGGACTTCTGGGTTTTGTCCTTGAACTGGGTCATCCGCGAAGCCTCGCCGAAGCCGGTGATGCAGTTCAGGGCCCAGGCAAGCTGCGCGTGCTCGGGCACATGGGACTGGACAAAGAAGATGCTCTTGTCCGGGTCGATGCCGGCGGCGATGTACTGGGCCGCGACGATGCGGGTGCGCTTGGCCAGTTCCGCGGGGTCGAAGTCCACGGTGATGGCGTGCAGGTCCGGGATGAAGAACACGGCGTCGTACTCAGCCTGCATGTCCACCCAGTTGCGGACGGCACCGATGTAGTTGCCCAGGTGCAGCGAATCGGCGGTGGGCTTGGCTCCGGAAAGGATGCGCTTCTTTGCGGCCGGGGATGTCTGGCTAGTCATGGGGAGGAAACTTTCGGAGGGGGCTTAGAGCTGGTAGTCCACTACCAGCGGGGCATGGTCGGAGAAGCGGGTATCCCACGAGGCTGCGCGGTCAACAACGGCGGAGATGGCGGAAGCTGCCAATGCCGGGGTGGCCAGCTGGTAGTCAATGCGCCAGCCGGTGTCATTGTCGAAGGCCTTGCCGCGCTGGGACCACCACGTGTAGGGACCGTCCATCTCGCCCGCCAGGCTGCGGTGGACGTCCTGCCAGCCGATCTCCTCTCCGAGGAACCGGTCAAAGTAGGCGCGCTCTTCGGGCAGGAACCCTGCCTTCTTGACGTTGCCCTTCCAGTTCCGGATGTCCAGTGGAGTGTGGGCGACATTAAGGTCACCCACCACCAGTGCGTGGTCGCTGTGTTTGGTCAGCTCAGGCAGCCGGGTGCTCATGACGTCCAGGAAACGGAACTTGTCGTCCTGCTTGGGTGTGCCCACCTCACCGGAGTGGACGTAGGCGCTTGCGACGGTCAGCTGGACAGGATGCCCGGCAGCGTCAGCGAACCGGAAATCGGCTTCCACCCAGCGGCCTGCCGTGGCGAAGTAGTCATCACCGATGCCGTTGCGGGTGGCCAGTGGCTCTTCCCGCGATGCGATGGCCACACCGGCGCGGCCTTTGGCTTCGGCCTCCGCATGCAGGATGTGCCAGCCGTCGCCCAGCAGCTGCCGGACAATGGCATCAGGGGCGCGGACTTCCTGGAGGCAGAGGATATCCACGTCGCGCGGCTCCAGCCATGCCGCCATACCGTTCTTGTAGGCAGCCCGAAGGCCATTAACGTTGACGGTTGCGATGCGAAGGTGGTCCTTCTTCAATGCCGAGCTCACCCGCTCCACTCTAGTCGATGATGGTTCCGGTGACCGGCTCCCCGCTGCCGCCTGAGGACTTGATCATGTCCCTCGCATTGGTGGCGGTAATCTCGATGGTTTCAAGGGCACGGTTGATGGTGTCCTGGTTCGCGGCAGCTCCCTTGGCGCGCTCCTCCTCCACCACGCGGATCTGCACCTGGACAATCTTGAAGGAGTGGTCCAGCTTGAGGTCGCGGACTTCGTCCGCCTGGCTCCGCTCGGAAACCACCCGCGTGCCGCCGTGGTCAGCGGAGGACGACGGTCCGCGGCCGGCAGCCGTGGTGAAGGCGTTCTGGGCTTCGCTCAGCTTGGCGCCGGCCTTCTTGGCCGCCTTCTGGATGCTGAAGACCACAAAGCAGGCAAGCAGCAGCCAGAAGAGGGCGATGACGGCCACAACCCAGCCCACCACGTCGTTCTGGTTGGCGGCGAAGATGACGGCGACAACAAACGCCGTCACCAGGACCATCAGGCCCGGACCGCTGATGCGGAACATGGAGAAACCGCCCCTGGCGGGTTTGGAGGATGACTTGGAGCTGCCCAGAGATTGCATGAAGCCATTGTCTCAAACCCCGGTGTATGCTCCCGCCGCTTCCACCGGCGGCGAACACCCAACCAGGTAGCGCCAAGTGTCACTCTGGGGGCTCAAAACGGCAGTTACTGCTACCTGGTTGGGTCTGCGCTACTTCAGGAACAGCTGCCGCAGCCGCATGGTGGTCAGCAGCATGCCCGCGGCGGTCATCACCAGGTAGTAGCCGATGTGCAGGGGCGTTGCCGCAGTGAAGGTTCCCACGCTGATCTGGCGCAGCAGTTCCACCCCGTGCCACAGCGGCATGGCCTGGATGAGCCACTGGATGTACTGCGGATAGACGCTCAGCGGGTAGAACGTGGCACTGAACAGGAACATCGGAAGCATCATGAAGGTGATCCAGTCCATCTGCTGGAACGTCTTCATGAAGCTGGTGATCGCCATTCCAATACTCGCGAAGCCGAAGGCGATCAGCACCGAGCCGGGGATCATCAACAGCGCCCACGGCGTGGTGATGAGTCCCATCATCCCCATGACGGCCGTAAAGCCCGCGGCGTACAGCATCCCGCGCAGGAGTGCCAGGAAAATCTCGCCCAGCGCGATGTCCAGCGGTCCCAGGGACGTGTACAGCATGCCCTGGTACAGCTTGCCGAAATGCATCTTGAAAAAGACGTTCCAGGTTGAGTCGTACACCGCCCCGTTCATCGCCGAGACGGCCAGGAGGGCAGGCGCGATGTAGGCGGCGTAGCTGATTGGCGTGCCGCCGGGCCCTTCCACGGCACCCACAATGGCCCCCATGCCCACACCCATGGACACCAGGAACAGGACAGGCTCGAAGAAGCCGGACAGCATCACCAGCCAGTGGCCGCCCAACGTAGCCTTCAGGCCGCGTGAGATCACTGCCCTCGCGTTGCGCGAGTACAGCGGTCCGAAGGTCCTGTTCCGTGCATCCTCGGTGGCGCCCTGCCGGATGGTCCAGCTCATTGCCCCATCCTTTTGGTGAAGCGGCGCCGGGTCAGGTTCCAGCCCAGGACGGCGAGCCCGGCCAGGACGGCGACGTGGACGAGGGTGAGGAGCAGCGGCTCCTGGTATCCGTAGCTGACCACCCTGCCCAGTTCGGTGCCGTGCCAGATGGGCGAGATCCAGCCGATCCACCGGACGCCCGGCGGAAGCGTGTCCAGCGGGAAGAAGGTCCCGGAGAACAGGAACAGCGGCATGACGACGAGCCGCATTACCAGGGCGAACTGCCCCTTGTCCTCGGTGATCGAGGCGGAGTAGGCCATAAGCGGCAGGCCAAAGGACAGCCCCGCCAGGGTGGCCACCAGGATGCCGGCCCACGCCCAGCTTCCTGAGGACGCACCAAAAGTGGCTACGGCTGCGAAGTAGATGGCTGACTGCACCAGCAGCCGCAGCGTCACGGCCATGATGTGCCCGGCCGCGATCTGCTCCGGTGTCAGCGGCGTGGCATGCGGACCGTAGTAGGTCCGTCGCCATTTGAAGCCTGCCATCACCGGAAACGTGAACTCGTTGGCGGCGGTCATCACGGCGGCGGACACCAGCAGCGCCGGCGCAATGAAGGCCAGGTAACTGACGCCGCCGAAAGCCGCTGCCCCCTGGCTGTCCACCAGGGAAGCCAGGCCGATCCCCATGGCGAAGAGGTATGCCACGGGCTGGCCCACGCTGTACATCAGGATGGACCAGCTGTAGTTCTTCATCACCCGGAGCACCTGCTCTGCGTGGTAGAACGCTCCCCAGCGCCGGGCCTTTGCGGCTGCCACCTGCGGGCTGTGGGCATGCAGTGCCCCGGCCGGCCTCGGCGCCCGCTGCTCAGTCAACGAGGCTCCGGCCTGTCAGCCGCAGGAAGACGTCCTCCAGCGAGGACCTCCGGACCAGCGATGTCAGTGGCCGCAGGCCGCGGGACGCCACCTGCTCAAGTGCGCCCTCGCCGTCGTGCGCGTAGATCAGCACCCGGTCCGGCAGGACCTCCAGCCGCTCGCCTATGCCTCCCAGTTCGGTTGCGATGGTGGTGTTGCGTTCGGAACCGAACCGGAGTTCCACCACCTCGCGGGTGGAGTGCTCGCGGATCAGCTGCGCCGGGGAACCTTCAGCCATGATCCGGCCCTTGTCCACCACGATCAGCCGGTCGCACAGCTGCTCGGCCTCGTCCATATAGTGCGTGGTGAGGATCAGCGTGACGCCCTGTTCCTTGAGCCGGAACAGCCGGTCCCACAGGATGTGCCGCGCCTGCGGGTCAAGTCCCGTGGTGGGCTCGTCCAGCAGTAGGATGCGCGGTTCGTTGATCAACGACCTGGCGATGGTCAGCCGCCGCTTCATGCCGCCGGAAAGGGCGTCGACCTTGGACTTTGCCTTGTCCGTCAGTTGCGCAAATTCCAGCAGCTCGTCGGCTTTGGGCTTCAGGTAGCTCATCGGCAGGCCGAAGTAGCGCCCGTACACCAGGAGGTTGTCCCGGACGCGCAGCTCCTCGTCCAGGTTGTCCTGCTGCGGCACCACGCCCAGGTGGGCACGCACCTCAGGACCGTGCTGGTCCGGGTCGAGCCCCATGATGCTCAGGCTGCCGGACGTGCGCCGGGTGACACCGCCGATCATCTTCATCGTGGTGGACTTCCCCGCGCCGTTGGGCCCCAGCAGGCCGAAGGACTCCCCCGCCGGAACCGTGAAAGAGATGCCGTCCACGGCTGCCACCCCGCCATACGTCTTTGTCAGGTTCCCTGCCGTGATGACGGTGCCGGACGGCTGCGGGCTGCCTGGCCGGGTGCCGGCGGGCAGGATGGCTTCGTTGTGCACCCTCCGCAGACTAATGGAGGTGCCGGGCTTGTGGAAGGGCTCCTTCCGTCCCGCGCTTAAAGTCCGACGGCGGCCCGCCCCTTGCGTGCGCAAGGTGCGTGCCGCCGTCGGGCGTGAGAGAGACTAGCCGGTGATGCCGGCCTGGCGTTCGGCCGCTTCGACCACGTTGGTCATCAGCAGCGCCACGGTCATGGGGCCGACGCCCCCGGGGTTCGGCGAAACCCAGCCGGCTACCTCGGCAGCAGCCGGTTCGATGTCGCCATGGACCCTGCTCTTGCCCGTCTCCGGGTCGGTTTCCCGGGTGACTCCGACGTCCAGCAGGGCCGCGCCGGGCTTCACGTCCGAAGCCTTCACGATGTGCTTGGCACCGGCCGCGCCCACAATAACGTCCGCCTGCCGGAGCAGCTCGGAGAGGTTTTTCGTGCCGGTGTGCGTCAGGGTCACGGTGGCGTTCACGGCCCGCCGCGTGAGCAGCAGCCCGATGGAGCGGCCGATGGTAACCCCACGGCCTACCACCACAACATGCTTGCCTGAAAGGCTGTAGCCGTTGCGCTCCAGGAGCTCGATGACGCCGCGGGGCGTGCACGGCAGCGGCGAGGTGATCTCCCCGTTGACGTTGAGCACCAGGCGGCCGAGGTTGGTCGGGTGCAGGCCGTCGGCATCCTTGGCGGGGTCAATCCGCTCGAGGATGGCGTCGGTATCCAGGTGCTTGGGCAGCGGCAGCTGCACGATGTACCCGTGGCAGGCGGGGTCAGCATTGAGTTCGTCAATGAGGTCCTCGACCTGCGCCTGGGTGGCATCGGCCGGCAGCTCGCGCTGGATCGAGTTCATCCCGATCTCCACGGACTGCTTGTGCTTCATGGACACGTACAGCTGGGAGGCGGGGTCCGCACCGACGAGCACGGTGGCGATCCCGGGCGTGACGCCGCGGGCCTTCAGGGCTGCGACACGGTCTTTCAGCTCGGACTTGATGGCGGCAGCGGCTGCCCTGCCGTCAAGGATCTTTGCGGTCTGCGTGGTTTCAGTCACAAATTACCACTGCTCGTGCTGCGGGTACAGCGGGAAGTCGGCGGCCAGCTTGTCCACGCGTGCCTGCAGGGACTCGACGTCGGCGCTGCTGCCTGCCTTGAGGGCGGTGGCAATGATCTCGGCGACCTCGGTGAACTCGGCGGCGCCGAATCCGCGGGTGGCCAGGGCCGGGGTGCCGATGCGCAGGCCGGAGGTGACCATCGGCGGGCGGGGGTCGAACGGCACGGCGTTGCGGTTGACGGTGATGCCCACGGAGTGGAGGAGGTCCTCGGCCTGCTGGCCGTCCAGCTGGGAGTTGCGCAGGTCAACAAGGACCAGGTGCACGTCGGTGCCGCCGGTGAGAACGGACACGCCGGCTTCGGCAACGTCTGCCTGGTTCAGGCGGTCGGCGATGATCCTGGCGCCTTCCAGGACGCGCTCCTGGCGCTCCTTGAATTCCTGGGTGCCGGCGATCTTGAAGGCCACGGCCTTGGCGGCGATGACGTGCATGAGCGGGCCGCCCTGCTGGCCCGGGAACACGTTGGAGTTCAGCTTCTTGGCCCACTCCTGCTTGGCCAGGATCACACCGGAGCGCGGACCTGCGAGGGTCTTGTGCACGGTGGAGGTGACGACGTCGGAGTGCGGGACCGGGCTGGGGTGCAGGCCTGCGGCCACCAGGCCGGCGAAGTGTGCCATGTCCGTCCACAGGAGGGCGCCCACTTCATCGGCGATGGAGCGGAAGGCAGCGAAGTCCAGGTGGCGCGGGTAAGCGGACCAGCCGGCGATGATGACCTGGGGCTTCTCGGCGATGGCCTGCTCGCGAAGCTTGTCCATATCCACGCGGAAAGTGTCTTCTTCCACCTGGTAGGCAGCCACGTTGTAGAGCTTGCCGGAGAAGTTCAGCTTCATGCCGTGGGTCAGGTGGCCGCCGTGGGCCAGGGACAGGCCCAGGATCTTGTCGCCGGGGGTGATCATGGCGGAGAGGGCTGCGGCGTTGGCCTGCGCGCCGGAGTGCGGCTGGACGTTGGCGTACTCGGCGCCGAAGAGTGCCTTGACCCGGTCGATGGCCAGCTGCTCTGCGACGTCCACGTACTCGCAGCCGCCGTAGTAGCGGCGGCCCGGGTAGCCCTCGGCGTACTTGTTGGTGAGGACGGAGCCCTGGGCTTCCATCACGGCGCGGGGCGCGAAGTTTTCGGAGGCAATCATTTCCAGGGTGCCGCGCTGGCGGCCGAGCTCCTGGTTGAGGACTGCGGCGATTTCGGGATCGAGCTCGGCCAGCGGCTGGTTGCTGACGGCTGTGGTTGAGGTGGCTGTAGTAGTCACGGAAAACTCCTGGCTAGGGATGTGGGCACTGCTTAGGTCAGGCTACCGGCTGGCGCACTCTCGTACCGCGTCGGTGACAGGGCGTGAAAGCGCAGGGCATGGCGCTGCAGCACTGACGCAGTGCAGCCCCACTTCCGGCAAGACATGACCCTCGGCCCAGGCGTACGATCCGTGGTCTTCGTGATTGCCGCTCCCTGGTGGTTAGCCACCCAACGCCAGTTGCGACGCTTCCAGCGTATCAAAACCGGCGCCCGGTGCGCGGGTAGGCTTGTACGCGTGAACGAAGAGCTGCTGAACCAAGCGTACGTAGTAACCCTGTCCTGCCCGGACCGTCCCGGAATTGTCCACGCGGTGGCCGGTGCCCTGCTGGTGGCAGGCTGCAACATTACGGACTCGCAGCAGTACGGCAGCCCCGCCACGGGCAACTTCTTCATGCGGGTGGAAGTGACCACGCCTGCTTCCGCCTCCGGGCTTCGCGGGGCGCTGGAGCCCGTGGCCGAGGCCTTCGGCATGCAGTGGAGCCTCAACGCCGTAGGCCAGAAAGTACGGACCCTGGTGATGGCCAGCACCTCCGCCCACTGCCTGAACGACCTGCTGTTCCAGCAGCGCTCCGGCACGTTGCCCGTTGAGATTCCTGCCATCGTGTCCAACCACCAGGACCTGGCCGGGCTGGCTGAGTTCTACGGCATCCCGTTCCATTACATCCCGGTGACCAAAGACACCAAGGTCCAGGCTGAGGACAAGCTGCGCGCCATCATTGCCGAACACGACATTGAGCTGACGGTCCTGGCCCGGTACATGCAGATCCTGTCCGACGAGCTCTGCACCGAGCTGACCGGCAAGGCCATCAACATCCACCACTCATTCCTGCCCTCTTTCAAGGGCGCCAAGCCGTACCACCAGGCGCACGCCCGCGGCGTGAAGCTGATTGGCGCCACGGCCCACTACGTGACGGCGGCGCTGGACGAGGGTCCGATCATCGAGCAGGAAGTCATCCGCGTTGACCACGCCCGGACTCCGGAGCAGTTCGTCCAGATGGGCCGCGATGTGGAGGGCCGCACCCTGGTCCAGGCCGTGCAGTGGCACGCAGAGCACCGGGTGCTGCTGGACGGCAACCGGACAGTGGTCTTCAACTAACGCAGTTTCCGGGAGCCGGGGCGGACATCGTGCAGGGCATTCCGGAGCACGCCGACCACGAGGCCGACCTCGCCGTGTTCTATGACCGGGCGGCAGCTGCTGGCAGTACCCGGGCCATGACCCCGCACCGTGTCCAGTGCCGCGACCGCTTCATCCGACTGCTGAAGGATGAACACCGGCACTCGCTGTTCGAGCTCGGGTGCGGCACGGGCGTTGAAGGCCTGGAGTTCGTGCGTGCCGGCCTGCATTACATCGGCGTTGACCTGTCAAGTGAGAGCGTCCGTCTGGCACGCGGCAGGGGCCTCGACGTCAGTGTGGCCAGCGGCCGGAGCCTGCCCTTCCCGGACAACTCGTTTTCCGCCGTGTGGACCATGAGCACGCTCCTGCACGTTCCCAACAGCCGGATCCACGACGTCGTCAGCGAGTTGGTGCGGGTCAGCGCACCGGGCGCGCCGATCGCCGTCGGACTGTGGTCCGGGAACGATGAGGAAGTCCTGAACCCGGAGGACGACGAGGAGCCGCGCCGGTTTTTCAGCCGGCGCAGTGATGAGACCGTCCGGCGGATCTTCGGCGAACACGGCGAGGTGGAGCACTTCCAGACCTGGCCGGAGGGTACCGGTGACGAGTCAGGCCCGGGCCGGGGCGCCTGGAAGCAGCATTACCAGTTCCTTGTTTTGCGAACCCCAAACCCAAC
>NZ_JARHXQ010000085.1:0-3219 GCF_029222765.1 Arthrobacter sp. Cr_A7
CACGTCGGACAACGAGGAGGACAGGAGCGGTGCCTACCAAACCAGGCGAACGGGCACAGTAACCCGACCAGATGGCAGGTCGACCAATACCTTTGACAGTGACAGGGGTAACACGTAAAATTGAATAACACGTTCAATAACTGAATAGCTATCTTTCGCTCGGCGCGGTGCCCGGGACTGCTGACAAGGCTGTCATCGCATCCTTACGGCAGCCGGCTGAACCCGAAAAACACGCCTGCTCGGCCCCGCCGCTACCCCTAAACCAGCAGGACGACGTGGCCCCTCAAGCGCCGTCCGCGGCGGCGACGATAACCCAACCAATAAAGGACAGGAATGCGACGGCCAGTCAGTCACAAAGTAAGCCCTAAGGTCACGCCCGCCCTTGAGCTGGTGGGCAACTGGACAGTTTTGGAACCAGGAGACAAAGTCCTGCTTTACCACGCAGGCACGGTGACGGCCTCCGGGAACGTTGATGTGCGGAGCCACAACGGAAGTGTCTTCTGGATCAACAGAGACGGCGGAGGCCGGGCCATGATCCATAAAACAGACAATGTTGCCGTCTATCGCCGCACAGTCCAGGCCAAAGAACTCCAACATCGCCGGGGAGCAACAGTGTGACTGCCGGTTGCCCCAGCTCGTGAAAAATCAACCGCTATCGTCAGAAAGAACCACATGCCACTTAATGGACATTCACTGATTGCCGGAGAACAAGTCACCGGCGACAACGGGACGACGTCCGGCTTTGACCCGGCCACCAATGAACAGCTTGATCCCGCGTACTCCCTGATCACGGAGGACCAGCTGAAGCTGGCCACCGCCGCGGCAGCCGACGCGTACCCGTCCTTCTCCACGCTGGACCCGGAAACCCACGCCGGGTTCCTCGACGCCATCGCGGACAACATCGAGGCAATCGGCGAGGAACTGATCGTCCGCGCCGGCCAGGAAACCGGCCTGCCGGCCGCCCGCCTGCAGGGTGAGCGTGCGCGCACCACCGGCCAGCTGCGGCTCTTCGCGAACGTTGTCCGCCAGGGCGATTTCCGCGGCGTCCGCATCGACCCCGCCATCCCGGACCGCACCCCGCTGCCCCGGGCAGACATCCGCCAGCGCCAAATCCCGCTCGGCCCGGTAGCCGTGTTCGGGGCCAGCAACTTCCCGCTGGCCTTCTCGACGGCGGGCGGCGACACCGCCTCGGCCCTGGCCGCCGGCTGCCCCGTCGTCTTCAAAGCTCACAACGCCCACCCCGGCACCGGCGAACTCGTCGGCCAAGCCGTGGCCAAAGCCGTCAAAGACTTCAACCTGCACCCCGGCGTGTTCTCCCTCATCTACGGCCCCGGCGCCAGCATCGGCCAGGCCCTCGTGGCCGACCCCAACATCAAGGCCGTCGGCTTCACCGGCTCCCAGGCCGCCGGCATCGCCCTGATGCGCACCGCCGCTGCCCGCCGCGAACCCATCCCCGTCTACGCCGAAATGTCCTCGCTGAACCCCGTCTTCGTCTTCGAAGGCGCCCTCAAAGGCGACATCGACGCCCTCGCCGCCCAGTACGTCACCGCCGTAACCGGCAGCTCCGGCCAGCTCTGCACCTCCCCCGGACTGCTCTTCGCCCCCGAAGGCCAACTGGGTGACAAACTCGCCGCCGCCGTCGGACGTGCCGTCTCCGCCTGCGCCGGGCAGACCATGCTCACAGCCGGCATCGCCGGTTCCTGGAACGCCGGGGCAGAAGCCCTCGGCAACGCCGACGGCGTGAACCTGATCGGCAAGGGACTGGAAGGAGAGACCCGGAACGCCCCGGCACCCACCATCTTCGGCACCCAGGTCCGCGACTTCGTCACCAACCACGTCCTGCACGAGGAAATCTTCGGCGCCGCGTCCCTCGTCATCCGCTACGGCAGCACCGACGAACTCCTCGACGCCGTCGCACGCCTCGAAGGCCAGCTCACCGCATCACTGCAGCTCACCGAAGAGGACTACCCCACCGCGGCGCCCCTGATCCCGGCGCTGGAGCAGAAAGTGGGCCGCATCATCGTCAACGGCTGGCCCACCGGCGTCGAAGTCGGCCATGCCATGGTTCACGGCGGCCCCTTCCCCGCCACCTCAGATTCCCGGACTACCTCGGTCGGAACGCTCGCGATCAACCGCTTCCTGCGCCCGGTCGCCTACCAGAACATCCCCCAGGAACTCCTCCCCGCACCCCTGCAGGACACCAACCCCTGGCACCTGAACCGGTTGGTGGACGGCCTGATCGAGAAGGCAGAAGCAAACGTCTGATGGCCTCTAGGTAAAGGATTAACGACGTCTTTCCGGCATAGCAAAGGGAGCAGCGGATAAATCCGCTGCTCCCTTTGTCCGTTCCGCGCAGGTAGTGGATGTCTAGCTTCCCGCTGCCAGGAGGTGGCGCATTTGGCCGACCCCCTGAACGTAGGTGACAAGTTCGTCGCCCGCGTGGAGGAACCGCTGGGGGACGCGTCCTACGCCCACTCCCGGTGGTGTGCCGGTAAAAATGATGTCCCCCGGGAACAGCCGGGTGACTTTGGACAGCCGCTCTATGATCTCCGGGACGGAAAAGACCATGTCGGAGGTGTTGCCGGCCTGGACCTGCTCGCCGTTGATCGTGCACCCCAGTTCCACGGCGTCAGGGTTCTCGAATTCGTCAGGGGTGACAAGCATCGGGCCCAGCGGGCCGAATCCAGGGAACGATTTGGCGAGGCTGTACTGGGGTGCCGGCCCGGAAGCCTGCCGGGTGCGTTCGGACAGGTCCTGTCCGGCTGTCAGCCCGGCGACGTGGTCCCACGCGCTGCCAGCAGGAATGTCCTGGCCGCCGCGTCCGATCACCACGACCAGTTCGACTTCCCAGTCCACGGTCCCCGGGGGCAGCACAATGGTCCCATAGGGGCCAGTCAGGGCACTGGGGAACTTGGTGAAAACAGTAATGTCCTCGGGTACCGCCAGGGATGCTTCTGCTGCATGGGCCGCGTAGTTGAGCCCGATTGCGAATACCTGCCGCGGTTGAGGCGCAGGACTGGAAAAATCTTTTGGTGTGAACTCGGCCAAAGGCCTTCCAGCGAACCCTTCCAGTTTGCCGGCGGCTTCCCTGAGTTCATCCCACCGCTCGTAGCACTCCTGGATGCTCGGGCTGAAGGTTCCGTCCGATGCGGCTGAGACATCTATGACCCGGTCTTCCGGGGTGATGAGCATCAACCGGTTGGTGATGTTGGCAAGGCG
>NZ_JARHXQ010000086.1:0-976 GCF_029222765.1 Arthrobacter sp. Cr_A7
CAGCCCCTGAACATGGCCAACCAGTTCGGCGTCATCGAGGTGGACCAGAACGATCCGCAGAAAATCGCGGCGTTCGTGGAAAAGCCGGCCAGCACCCCCGGCCTGGCAGCGGACCCCACCCAGTTCCTGGCCTCCATGGGCAACTACGTGTTCGACGCCGATGCGCTGGTTGCAGCACTGCATGTGGACGCCGAACGGCTGGACACCAAGCACGACATGGGCGGGGACATCATCCCCTACTTCGTCAACCAGGGCGAGGCCGGCGTCTACGACTTCACGCTTAACGAGATCCCCGGCTCCACCGAGCGCGACCGCACCTACTGGCGCGACGTCGGAACCATCGACTCCTTCTACGACGCCCACATGGACCTCATCTCCCCGCTGCCGGTCTTCAACCTGTACAACTCCGAATGGCCCATCTACACCCGGCAGAGCATCTCCCCGCCCGCCAAGTTCGTCCGCGGACAGAACAACACCGTTGGCACCGCCCTGGATTCCATCGTCTCCAGCGGCGTGGTCATCTCCGGCGGTGTGGTGGAAGGCTCCGTCCTCTCCAACGACGTCTTTGTTGCAACCAGCAGCCGGGTCATCGACTCCGTCCTGATGGACAAGGTGCAGATCGGTGAAGGGGCCGTGGTCAACCGCGCCATCATCGACAAGAACGTCAAGGTTCCCGCCGGCGCAGCCATTGGCCTGGATCCGGAGCTGGACCGGGCCCGCGGCTTCAAAGTCACCGAGTCCGGCATCACCGTGCTCGCCAAGGGCCAGGAAGTCCCGGAACCGGGCGAGGAAGAGCGGCAGCTGGCCGCGAAGAACCTCCACCTGGTTCCCAACGCCGTCAAGGCTGCCGCGGCCCAGTACCCTGACGTCCGCGAATCCGTTGACAAGGTGGCCCAGACGCATGCCGCGGCCGCCGCGGATGCCGTTCCCGGGGCGCGTCCCGGGGCGCGGATCTCCTAAACCCTCCAGGACTCTT
>NZ_JARHXQ010000087.1:0-9658 GCF_029222765.1 Arthrobacter sp. Cr_A7
CAGCCGCATGCCCGGAGGGGATGGGAAGATAAAAGCGTGGCCCAACAGTCTTTCGCCTCCCGCGCGTACCGGGACGACGCCGTCGTGCTCCGCACCCACAAGCTGGGCGAGGCCGACCGCATCATCACGCTGCTGACCAAGCACCACGGCCAGGTCCGGGCTGTCGCCAAAGGCGTCCGCCGCACGAGCAGCCGGTTCGGTGCGCGGCTGGAACCCTTTATGGTCGCTGACCTTCAGCTGGTGTCCGGCCGCACCCTGGACATTGTCACCCAGGCCGTCGCCAAGGGGGCCTACGGCGGAAGCATCGCCGCTGACTACGGCCGGTACACCGTGGCCGCGGCCATGACCGAGACCGCCGAGAAGCTCACAGACGCGGACGGCGAATCCGGCACTGCGCAGTACAACCTGCTGGTCGGGGCCCTGGCCGCCCTGAGCAGGAATGAGCACGCCGCCGGCCTCATCCTCGATTCCTACCTGCTGCGGGCGCTGGCCACCGGCGGCTGGGCGCCCAGTTTCACCGACTGTGCCCGCTGCGGGCAGCCGGGCCCGCATACCGCGTTCGCCGCCCCGCTCGGCGGCATGGTCTGCAGCGGATGCCGGCCTCCGGGATCGCCCGCGCCCGCACCTGAAACAGTGGTACTGCTGGCAGCCCTGCTCACGGGCGACTGGCCCACCGCGGACGGATCGCTGCCGGTCCACCGCAAGGAGGCGGCAGGCCTGGTGGCGGCCTACCTGCAATGGCACCTCGAACGAGTTCTCAAATCCCTCAAGCATGTGGAGCGTAGCTGACAGTGGCCCTGGGCAAAAAGACCAACACATCCCGCCGGCGCACCCACCCGGTGGTGGCCCCGTACCCGCATCCGTCCGGCGCCGTGGCGCCAACCATTCCTGCAGAGTTCATCCCACGGCACGTGGCCATCGTTATGGACGGCAATGGCCGGTGGGCCAACCAGCGCGGACTGCCGCGGATCGAGGGACACAAAGCCGGCGAACCCGCGCTGCTGGACGTCATGGCAGGGGCCATCGAGCTCGGGATTGAGTATGTCAGCGTCTACGCCTTCTCTACAGAGAACTGGCGGCGGTCGCCCGAGGAAGTCCGCTTCCTCATGGGATTTAACAAGGATGTGCTGCGCCGCCAGCGGAACCAGCTCGACGAATGGGGAGTGCGCGTCCGCTGGTCCGGCCGCCGGCCCAAGCTCTGGGGATCAGTGATCCGCGAGCTGGAAGAGGCGGAGGAATTCACCGCCGGCAACAGCACCTGCACGCTGACCATGTGTGTTAATTACGGCGGCCGCGCGGAGATCACGGACGCTGTGTCCGCAATCGCTGCCGAGGTCGCAGCGGGAAGGATCAAGCCAGGGGCCATCACCGAGCGGACCATCCAGAAATATCTTGACGAGCCGGACCTTCCCGACGTAGACCTCTTCCTGCGCAGCTCGGGGGAACAGCGGCTGTCCAACTTCCTGCTGTGGCAGTCCGCGTATGCAGAGTTCGTGTTCATGGATACCCTGTGGCCTGACGTCGACCGGCGGACCCTGTGGGCTGCCGTTGAAGAATACGCCCGGCGGGACCGCAGGTACGGCGGCGCCGTGGACGCTGCGAAGCCCGTTGGTGCCGCCGCGGAAAGCCCGGCCACGCCCTAGCTGCCCCTCGTGCGTACGGACGGTATTCCTTATCGCCCGTCGGTCCGGTCCTGGTCCCCGTAGGCCTTGAGCCAGCGGGCCAGGCGGGCATACGCGTCGGCACGGACTGCGGCGGGGGAGAGGAACACGTCGTGCAGGGCGCCGTCGATCCGCTCCACGGTAACGGTGCGGCCAAGGGTAAGCGCCCGTGCGCCAATGACGTGCACATCAAGCACGGCGTCGGTCCGCCGCATCTCCTCCGACCAGAAGAGTCCGTTCGCACTTCCGCGGGACAGCAGGACCAGTATGGGCACCTCGATATCAAGGCCGCGGGCCACGCGGGCATGGCCCGCCAGCACCGCGCTCAGCCACCCGGCCCGCACGGGAAAGGCCATGGGCGGTCGGTACCGTTCATCCAGGGCCCATTCCCCGTCAGCGGCGCTGCTGATGGTGCGCCAGTAGAAGCCCCGCTCCGGCAGCCGGAGCACAGCCTCGGGACGGAACCGGGCTACGGGTCCCACCATGCCGGAAGCCGCCAGCCGCACCAGGGTGCTCCCGTGCATCTCCAGCCATGGGCTGTTGAGGATCAGCTGTGACACCGCGTCCGGGTGTTTGCTGGCCCACAGGACCGCCACCAGTCCGCCGGTGGAATGCCCCATCAGTGTCAGTGGCCCCGGTGCGCCCTCTCCGCTGATGAGCCGGCACGCCACGTCAATTTCCGCGTCGTAGTCCGCGAGGTTTGCAACGTACCCGCCCGGGTCTTCAGGGCGCAGGCTCCGGCCGTGGTTGTGCATGTCCAGCGCATAGAAGTCATAGCCTGCGCCGGACCAGAAGCGCGCCAGGTCCACATTGAAGAAGTAGTCGCTCCAGCCGTGCAGGAAAAGGACTGCCCTGCGGGCCTGCCGGGCCGAACCTGAGTGGTTCGCCGGGCGGAACCGGACCAGCGTCGCAGTCCGCTCCACGCCGTCGTCCCCGGCGGCCGCAAAGGCGCGGGACTCGAACTCCTCACCCAGGATGTCCGGCTGCCACTCCATGGCTTCATGCTAATCCGGCAAAGCATTTGGTCTGTACCATTTTGGTCTGGGACGCCGGAGACGGAAGACTGGTGGCATGCGCGTTTATCCCACTTTCTTCAGGCTGGCCTTTTCATGGATGGACGCCGAGCGCGCCCACACAATCGGGTTCAAAGGCATCCGGTTTGCGCATGCCTCCGGCGCCGGGAAGGTCCTCCAGAAGCTCACGGCACCTGCGCCGTCCCTGCAGACCACCGCCTTCGGTGTCACCTTCCCGTCGCCGTTTGGCCTGGCTGCCGGCTTTGACAAGGAAGGGCACGGCATCGAAGCCCTCACCGAGCTGGGCTTCGGCCATGTGGAGGTAGGAACGATCACCGGCCAGGCCCAGCCCGGAAACGAAAAGCCGCGGCTCTTCCGCCTGGTCCAGGACCGTGCCGTCATCAACCGGATGGGATTCAACAACGACGGCGCCTACACGGTGGCACCCCGTCTAAAGGCTGCCCGGGCGGCGCTGCAGCGCAGGCACCGCGGGGTTCGGCCCGTGATCGGGGTCAACATCGGCAAGACCAAAGTGGTGGAGCTCGCCGACGCGGTGGACGACTACCTCGTCAGTGCCCGCAGCCTCGCCCCCGCCGCCGACTACCTGGTGGTCAACGTCAGTTCCCCGAACACTCCCGGCCTGCGGTTGCTGCAGGATGTGGAGACCCTGCGGCCCCTGCTCACCGCAGTAGGCGAAGAGGCTGACCGCGCAGCGGGGCGCCATGTGCCGCTGCTGGTAAAGATCGCGCCGGACCTGAGCGACGAGGATATCGACGACGTCGCGCGCCTCGCCCTGGACCTGAAGCTGGACGGCATCATCGCCACCAATACAACAATCGCCAGGGACGGCCTCACATCCCCGGCCGAGCAGGTGGAAAAGTGCGGCGCCGGCGGGCTCTCCGGAGCGCCCCTCAAGCAACGGTCCCTGGACGTCCTGCGGCGCCTCAAGGAAGCAACCCGCGGCGAACTGACCCTCGTGGCCGTGGGCGGTGTGGAAACAGCACAGGATGTCCAGGAACGGCTCGACGCCGGGGCAACACTCGTCCAGGGCTACACGGCATTCCTCTATGAGGGCCCGTTCTGGGCAGCGCGGATCAACCGCCAGCTTGCGAAAAACCGCCGGTCCTGACCTGGCAGGAGCAGCGGGGTCCCGCGGCTCCTTAAACGACTAACCCCGGCGGCTCATACCGCCGGGGTTTGCTCATTGTTGTTGGTGTGGATGGACCCGACGGATCAGGCCGGGTACTGTCCGCGCTTGACCTGGGGCTTGGGCAGACGGAGCTTGCGGAACTGCAGCGAACGCATGGAGCCGTACCACACCGTGCCGCGCTCCACCTCGCCGAACTTTTCGGTCAGCCGCTTGCGGAGTTTGCGGGACAGGATGAAGACGTCGATGAAGACGGCCAGGAACATCACCCAGAATCCGCCCAGGACATAAATCATCAGGTCGCTGGACGCCGGCACCACCAGCGACACCAGGACAAAAACGAGCGCGCCGAACATGAGGTACTCGCCCAGGCTGAACCGGGCATCCACGAAATCACGGGCGAAACGCTTCTGGGGGCCCTTGTCACGCAGGGGGAGGAATTTCTCATCACCCGTATCCAGTGCCTGGCGCATCTTTTGCCGCTGGTCCTGGATAGCCTGGCGCTCAGCCGCCTTGGACGCCTTGCGGTCCTCCGGCACCAGCGGACGCCTGCGGGCCGCCTCCTGCGCCCGGCGGGTGGGAGTCGGGGCGCCCTTGCCCGCCACGCCGCCTTGCCGCGCTGCCGCTTCCGCCGCCTGCTGGTCTACTGATTCCTGCGCCGAAGGCGCTTCCTTTTTACGTCCGAACACCACAACAGAATACCTTGCGGGCGGGCAGGGAATGCCTGTTGGGCGGCGCTTCCGCTGGAGGCGGATGTGACGGGAGTAATGTTTCCGCCATGACTTCATCGCCGACGGCCACCCCGCACAACTCCAGCGGCCCCACAATCCCGGGCCTTGACGAAAGCTCCTGGACGGAAGACCTCAGGAACTCCATTGACCGCTCCTTCGACAGCACGCTGAGCCGGCTCAAGGAGCTTGTTGCCATCCCTGGCATCGCCTGGCCCAGCTTCGACCGGGCGCCGCTGGAAAGGAGCGCGGAAGCCGTTGCGGAACTGCTCCGCAGTGCAGGCCTGGACGGGGTGCAGATCCTGGCGTGCAACAAAGCGGACGGCACCCCGGGCGGTCCCGCCGTCGTCGCCCGCCGCGCCGCCGCGGCAGGCAAACCCACCATTCTTTTGTACGCCCACCATGACGTCCAGCCCGCAGGGGACGAAACGCTTTGGGAATCGAAGCCCTTCACTGCAGTGGAAAAGGACGGCAGGCTGTACGGCCGCGGCGCAGCGGACGACAAAGCCGGCATCATGGCACACGTGGCGGCCTACGCGGCTGTTTCCGAAGTCCTGGGGGATGAGCTTGGCCTGGGCGTCACCTTCTTCTTTGAAGGGGAGGAGGAAGCCGGTTCTCCCACTTTCCGCCCGTTCCTCGAAGCCAACCGCGAGCTGCTCCGCGCCGATGTTATTGTCGTGGCCGATTCCAGCAACTGGAAAGTGGGCATACCCGCGCTCACCACCAGCCTGCGCGGGCTTGTTGACGGGGTCATTGAGGTCCAGGTGCTGAAGCATGCCGTCCACTCCGGTATGTACGGCGGCCCCGTGCTGGACGCCCCCACCCTGCTTTCCCGCCTGATTGCCACCCTGCACGACCACGAGGGCAACGTCGCCATCGAAGGACTCGTGGCAACGGACAATGCCACAGTGGACCTGCCGGAGGCGGACTACCGCGCCGATGCGTCAGTGCTCGACGGCGTACGCCTGGCAGGGTCAGGCAGCATCGCCTCGCGCCTTTGGACCAAACCGGCGCTGTCCATCATCGGGTTCGACGCCCCGGGCGTCGACGTCGCATCCAACACCCTCCTGCCCCGTGCGCGCGCCAAGTTCAGCCTCCGGCTGGCTCCGGGACAGGTCCCGTCGGAGGCCATGGAGGCGGTGCGCCGGCACGTGGAGGCCAACGCGCCCTTTGGCGCGAAGGTCATATTCACGCCGGGGGAGAGCGGCAACCCGTTCCAGACTGACACGTCCTCGGCGGCTGCCACCGTGGCCATGTGGGCGCTGGGTGAAGCGTGGGGCGTGCCCGCCGTGGAGACGGGGATCGGCGGTTCCATTCCCTTCATCGCCGACCTGCTGGAGCTCTATCCGCACGCACAGATCCTGGTCACGGGCGTGGAGGATCCGGATTCGCGCGCACACAGTGCCAATGAGTCCCTGCACCTTGGCGACTTCCGGAAGGCAATCCTGGCCGAAGCCCTGATGCTGGCCCGCCTCAACAGGGACGGGCTTCAGGGTTCCGGGGCCTGAAAATTACCGTCGGCGGGAACAACCGGTGGCCTTCGTTGGTTACGTGAGGAGTTAGAGCTACACGGCTGTCCGACGTAGCATGTAGCTATAGCCCATACCCAATCCGTAGGGGCTGGCACCGCCAAGGCGGAGCCGCCAGGACCCGTCCTAAGAAGGTAGGCCAATGAGCACCGCAACCAATGAGAACAGCACCGAAACCACCAGCGCTGCCGGCGAACTGCCGGTCCACGAGGTCAAGCTGACCGACGTCGCCGCAGGCAAGGTCCGCAGTCTTCTCGAGCAGGAGGGCCGGACGGATCTGCGCCTTCGGGTTGCCGTGCAGCCCGGCGGCTGCTCCGGACTGATCTACCAGCTCTACTTTGACGAGCGGCTCCTCGACGGGGACGCCGTCCGCGACTACGACGGCGTCGAAGTCGTGGTGGACAAGATGAGCGTCCCGTACCTCAGCGGCGCCAGCATCGACTTCGAAGACACCATCTCGAAGCAGGGTTTCACCATCGACAACCCGAACGCCGGCGGCTCCTGCGCCTGTGGAGATTCCTTCCACTAGGCCGGTTATTTCGCCCGATGCCGGCGCCGTGTCTCCTGCCATCAACATTGGCATGGGGGCACGGCGCCGACATGTGGGCGAAACGCCCGGCGGAGCGGTAAGCTCTACACCGAGTAGTAAAACTTTTAGTGTGCCCGGGGCGCCGATGGCTGCCCGGACAACAGCAACAAGTAGGAAGGGCCGTCTGTGAGTTCGCAGAACCGAACCGGCAGCCGACGCAAAACGATCACAACGATCACAGGCTTGGCTATTGCCGGCGCGTTGGTTTTGACCGGATGTTCGCCAGAGGTAGAGAAAGGGTGGCTGCCCACTGAACGTGGCACCACCAGCAACACCGACCGCATCATGGACCTCTGGGTCAACTCGTGGATTGCCGCCCTGGTCGTGGGCATCATTACCTGGGGCCTGATCGTCTGGTGCCTGGTGGCCTACCGTCGCCGCAAGGGCACCGTCGGGTTCCCGCGGCAGACCAGCTTCAACCTGCCCCTGGAAGTCTTTTACCTGACCATCCCGCTGTTCATGGTCCTGGTGTTCTTCTACTTCACCGACCGCGACCAGCAGGCCATTGATGACCGCTCCCAGCCCGCCGACGTCGTTGTTGACGTCCGCGGCAAGCAGTGGGCCTGGGACTTCAACTACAAGGCCGGCGACGTCATCGAAGAAGACGTCCACGAGGCCGGCGTCCAGGCGCACCTCACCGGAAACACCATTGACAAGGAACAGCTCCCCACCCTGTACCTGCCGGTGAACAAGTCCGTTGACCTGGAACTGAACGCACGCGACGTCATCCACTCCTTCTGGGTTCCCGCCTTCCTCCAGAAGCGCGACATGATCCCGGGCAAGACCAACTACATCCGGTTTACCCCCACTAAAGAGGGCACCTACGACGGCAAGTGCGCCGAACTCTGCGGCGAGTACCACTCCGAAATGCTGTTCCGCGTCAAGGTGGTGTCGGAATCTGAATTCCAGGCCCACATGGACGGGCTGAAGGCAGCCGGCAACACGGGCCTCCTCGGTGTGGAGTACGACCGCAACCCGAACCTGAACGAAATTAAGTAAGGGGAGCGACGTGGCTACGTACACTCAATCCGCACCCACCGGAGTCCTGACGGCTCCCGTGGTTCCCAAATCCAAGGGACGCATCGTCGTCAACTGGATCACCTCCACCGACCACAAAACCATCGGGTACATGTACCTGATCGCATCCTTTGTGTTCTTCTGCCTCGGCGGCGTCATGGCGCTGCTGATCCGTGCCGAACTCTTTGAGCCCGGCATGCAGATCCTGCAGACCAAAGAGCAGTACAACCAGCTGTTCACCATGCACGGCACCGTTATGCTGCTCATGTTCGCAACCCCGCTGTTCGCAGGGTTCGCGAACGTGATCATGCCGCTGCAGATCGGCGCCCCGGACGTTGCCTTCCCGCGCCTGAACGCCCTGGCGTTCTGGTTCTTCCTGTTCGGCTCCAGCATCGCCGTCTCCGGCTTCATCACCCCGCAGGGTGCTGCCTCGTTCGGCTGGTTCGCCTACGCGCCGCTGTCCAACACCACCTTCAGCCCCGGCATCGGTGGCGACCTGTGGGTCTTCGGCCTGGCACTGTCCGGCTTCGGCACCATCCTCGGTGCCGTCAACTTCATCACCACCATCATCTGCATGCGCGCCCCCGGAATGACCATGTGGCGGATGCCGATCTTCACCTGGAACACCCTGGTCACGGCCATCCTGGTCCTCATGGCGTTCCCGCCGCTGGCCGCAGCCCTGTTCGCCCTTGGCGCGGACCGGCGCTTCGGTGCACACATCTTCGACCCCGAGAACGGCGGCGCTGTCCTGTGGCAGCACCTGTTCTGGTTCTTCGGCCACCCCGAGGTGTACATCATCGCGCTGCCGTTCTTCGGCATTGTGTCCGAGATCTTCCCGGTCTTCAGCCGCAAGCCGATCTTCGGCTACAAGGGCCTGGTCTACGCGACCATCGCCATCGCAGCGCTGTCCGTGACGGTGTGGGCCCACCACATGTACGTCACCGGCTCCGTGCTGCTCCCGTTCTTCGCGTTCATGACCATGCTCATCGCGGTACCCACCGGCGTGAAGTTCTTCAACTGGATCGGCACCATGTGGCGCGGATCGCTGACCTTCGAGACTCCCATGCTGTGGAGCATCGGCTTCCTCATCACGTTCCTCTTCGGCGGCCTGACCGGCATCATCCTGGCCTCCCCGCCGCTGGACTTCCACGTCTCCGACTCCTACTTCGTGGTGGCGCACTTCCACTACGTGGTGTTCGGCACCGTGGTGTTCGCGATGTTCGCCGGGTTCTACTTCTGGTGGCCCAAGTGGACCGGCAAGATGCTCAACGAGCGTCTCGGCAAGATCCACTTCTGGCTCCTCTTCCTCGGCTTCCACGGCACGTTCCTCATCCAGCACTGGCTGGGTGTCGAAGGCATGCCCCGCCGGTACGCCGACTACCTCGTGGAGGACAACTTCACCTGGATGAACCAGTTCTCCACCGTGGCGTCCTTCGTCCTGGGTGCTTCACTGATCCCGTTCTTCTGGAACGTGTACATCACCTGGCGCAGCGCCGAAAAGGTGCAGGTGGACGATCCCTGGGGCTTCGGTGCCTCACTCGAGTGGGCCACGTCCTGCCCGCCGCCGCGCCACAACTTCACCTCCCTGCCCCGGATCCGTTCCGAGCGTCCCGCCCTGGACCTGCACCATCCTGAACTCCGCCAGGTCCACACCGTTGAATCCCCGGCTCCTGCAGCCCAGGCGCTGGGTAACGCCGACCAGAAGGACACCGCACAGTGAAAATCGAATCTTGGATCTTTGGAGCCGGAGTCTTCTTCTTTGTCCCGGTAGCACTGGTTTACGGTTTCCTGACCAACTGGGGCGAATGGGTAGGCATCCTGGGCATCCTGCTGGTCGGCGGCCTCGCCGGCATGATCGGCGGATACCTCGGCTTCACCGGCAAACGCGTCGGCTTGCGTCCCGAGGACCGCAGCGACGCTGAAATCCACGAAGGCGCCGGCGAACAGGGTCACTTCAGCCCCTGGAGCTGGTGG
>NZ_JARHXQ010000088.1:0-10630 GCF_029222765.1 Arthrobacter sp. Cr_A7
CAGCTGCGCGGGATTACCAGGAAGACTTGGTGATGCCCGGAAGTTCGCCCTTGTGGGCCATGTCGCGGAAGCGGACACGGGAGATGCCGAACTTCTGGAAGGTACCGCGGGGACGGCCGTCGATGATGTCGCGGTTACGCAGACGGATCGGGGACGCGTTGCGGGGCAGCTTCTGCAGGCCCAGGCGGGCTGCTTCGCGTGCTTCGTCGGTTGCGTTTTCGTCAACCAGGGTCTTCTTCAGCTCGAGGCGCTTTGCAGCGTAACGCTCAACGATGACCTTGCGCTGCTCGTTGCGAGCAATCTTGGACTTCTTAGCCATGTTTAGCGCTCCTCTCGGAATTCGACGTGCTGGCGGATCTTGGGGTCGTACTTCTTCAGAACCATACGGTCCGGGTCGTTACGACGGTTCTTGCGGGTTACGTAGGTGTAACCCGTGCCCGCGGTCGACTTGAGCTTGATGATCGGACGTACGTCCTTGTCCTTAGCCACTAGAGCTTCACCCCACGAGCCAGGATAGAGGCGACGACTGCGTCGATGCCGCGTACGTCGATGGTCTTGATGCCACGTGCAGAGACCTGCAGCGTGACGTTACGGCGCAGGGACGGAACCCAGTAGCGCTTCTTCTGAATGTTCGGATCGAACCGACGCTTGTTGCGGCGGTGCGAGTGCGAAATGCTGTGCCCAAAGCCCGGCTCGGCCCCGGTCACTTGGCAGTGTGCTGCCATGACTTCTCCTCAAGAATTGAAAGTAATGATCCGCATATCTGCTGCTGGACCATGCTGCTAAGGGCGACCCAAAAATAAAGAAGGGCGAACGGTTAGTCACGCAACTTGAGCCCCTAACTACCGGCCACCCTGGAGAAATTACCGGGCAACCGGAGCAATTGCGCACGCTCCGCGCACTTAGCGCCTACCAAGTCTACGAGTTCACGCAATTAAAGACCAATCCGGGGCGAATGGGTGTATAAGCACAGCACCGGAAACAGCCGGGTCAGCTGCTTCCGCTGACCCGGTCCGGCTCGAGGCGTGTGAGCTGCGGGTACTTGGCCGACAGGTTGTCGCCGGAGGACTTGCCGGTAACGCGGCGGACAACCCAGGGACCGGCGTACTCCCGAAACCACTGGGCGTTGGCGCGCAAGGCCTCGGCACCGCGCAGTTCCGGCACCGGGGTCATGGGCGGGATGTCGATGGAGTGGTCATACTTCAGCACCTCCATGACGCGCTTGGCCATGTTCGCGTGCCCGGCCGCGGACATGTGCATCCGGTCCCGCGCCCACATGCCCCAGTCGTAGTACTCGCTGAAGCGCCAGTAATCCACGAGCAGGGCGCCGTGGTCCCCGGCGATGCCGCGGACCAGTTCGTTGTAGATCGCGGTGCGGCCGCGCATGGTGCCGAACACTTTGGAGCCCCGGGCGTCGAATCCGGTGAACATCACCACGGTTGCGCCCGTGGCAGCCAACTTGCGGATGCCGTCGTCGTACTCCGCAAGGAGGTCATCGATGTCGATCCGTGGGCGGAGAATGTCGTTGGCACCTGCGTAGATGCTCACCAAGGTGGGTTTAAGGTCGACGGCGGCGTCCACCTGCTCAGCGAGGATCTGCCGAAGCTTTCTGCCGCGGATGGCGAGGTTGGCGTAGCCGAAGCCGGGGTCGGCTTCGCCAAGCTGCTCGGCAACACGGTCGGCCCAGCCACGGACACCGTTGGGGCGGGTGGGGTCGTCGTCGCCCACGCCTTCAGTGAAGGAATCGCCGAGTGCCACGAACCGGGAAGTGAAATCCATCCGGCTAGTTTGCCACCCGTTGCTGGAAGCAACCAACCGGCTGGGCTAGCTTTCCCGCAGGATCCAATGGTCGGAGTCCAGGCGTCCCACCACTTTTTCACCGATCCGCGCCAGATCGAGGACATCCTGCTCTGACAGGGCGTCGAGGAAGAGGTCCCGTACCGCTTCGACGTGGCCGGGCGCCAAGCCAACGATGGTCGCCATGCCCTCCTCCGTAAGGTGGGCGATGGTGACACGGGCATCGTGGGGATGGGGCTGGCGCTCCACCCAGCCCCGCTTCTGCAGCTTCGTCACCACGTGGGAAAGCCGGGAAAGGGACGCGCTGCTGCGGGCGGCGAGTTCACTCATGGGCAGGAACCGCTCGTCCGCCTCGGAGAGCATGGCCAGGACGGTGTAGTCGAAGAGCGATAACTTGCCTTCGGCATGAAGCTTGGTGTCGAGGGCTGCCGGCAGCAGGGTGTTGATGCTCACCAGGGCCAGCCAGGCACGTCGTTCGTCGGCGTTCAGCCAGCGCGGTTCGGTCATGTCCCTATTCTACGATTGATCCTTCAACCGACGATGACCGTGCCGGTAGGCTGGGCGGATGTATGTTGTCTCCCTGACTTATCGGGTTCCGCAGGACATCGTCGATTTCCACCATGACGCCCACATAAGCTGGCTCCAGAAGGCTTTTGACGACGGCGTTTTTATCGCTGCCGGCCGGAAGGTCCCCCGCACGGGTGGCCTGCTGCTCTCCCAGGCGGACCGGGCCACGTTGGACGCCTCCCTGAAGCTGGACCCGTTCTATACGAATGGGGTGGCGGACTTCGAGGTAGTGGAGTTCCACGCCGCCCGGGTGGCGCCGGGCTACGAAATCCTCCTGGACAGCTAGCCTTCAGCCACGCCGGCAGGGTCTTCTGCCACCAGTTTCTTCAGCCCGCCCTTCCGGGGCACCTTGACCGGTTTCGGCCAGCGCGCCGTAAGTTCGTCACCCAGGGTGACACCCCGCAGCTTCCGGCCGAAGAGTGGCAGGACCCAGTCATGGATCCAACGCCGTTGCCGCTGTTCCCACTCCCGCAGGGTGAGCCGCGTTGGCGGTTCCCAGTCCTTGAGTGTGATTTTGTGGGGGACTCCCAACTGGTCCAGCACCTGCCCGGCCAAGTACTTGTGCCCGACCTTTGACATGTGCAGCCGGTCCGAGTCCCACATCCGACGGTCATGGAACGCGTCCAGGCACCAATAGTCCACCAGTACGGCGCCGTACTTCGCCGCGATGGCCCGCACTTGCTGGTTGTAGAACGCGTTGCGTTTCTTGAGCGGCTCGAGCAGCGCAGAGACCTTGACGTCGAATCCGGTAAACAGGACCAGTGTTGCCCCGGTTTCCGCCAGCTGCGCAACGAGTTGTTCGTAGTCCGCCATCAGTGCGGCCATATCCGTTTTGAGGTCCAGGATGTCGTTGCCCCCGGCGTAGAGCGTGACCAGCGTGGGCTTCATGCGCAGCGCAGGTTCCAGCTGCTCGTCGATAATCTGCCGGAGCCGCTTGCTCCGGATCGCAAGGTTCGCGTACTTCCATCCCGGCTGCGCCTTGGCCAGCTTTTCCGCCACCCGGTCAGCCCAGCCCCGAACCCCGTTGGGCAGCCGGTCGTCCCGGTCCCCCACACCCTCGGTAAAGGAGTCCCCAAGGGCAACAAACACCCGCCGCCCGGACTCAGGAAGCAAAGGTTGAGCAGACACCACCCCAACCTAGCCACCAAAGGAAAAGGAAGAACGACGCCGGGATGAACAGAAAGTGCGAGAGCGTTTGGGTTTGAGCGGCAAAAGGTGAGCGAGCGTTGCGGGGGGCGACAGCAAAGGCGAGCGACGCATCGAGCCGGCGGCGCACTTTTGCGTAGGAGCGCATCGCCGACCAGAGCAGAGTGAGGCCGCCCGCGGCCGAAGGAAGCGGCGGGAGGTGTCTAAGCGACGGCAAAAGTGCGCCGCTGGCGCACCCAGCCAAGGACCGCAGGGGCTTACCCCTCGGCCTTGCCCTGCCGCCAGTACCCCATGAAGGCCACCTGCTTCCGGTCAATCCCGACGTCCCGGACCAGGTAGCGGCGCATGTCCTTGATGACGGCCGCTTCGCCGGCGATCCAGGCGTAGAAGGGCATGGCACCGGCGGGCATGTCAGGGTTTTTGGTTGCCTGGATCTCTGCGGTTTCCATCCGGGTGGGGGTCTCCCAGAGAATGTCCTCGTCCACGTTGACGTCTTCGGGCTCGGGGCCGGCGCCGCCGTCGACCTCTTTGAGCCCCACCCAGCCGGGCACGGGAACGGCTTTGCGGACAGCGTCCTGGAGCAACTGGCCGTGCGGGCGGGACCGGCCGATCGAGGCGCCGCGGGCCAGCCAGGTGATCTCGACATTGGCAGGTGAGCTGAGCCCCAGGAAATCGCCGGCCTCCGGAACTTCGAGGAACGCGTGCCCGGTCATGTACTCCGGCAGGCTTTCCAGGATGGCGGAGATGGCCGGAATGGCTGTTTCGTCGCCGGCGAGGAGGACCCGCTGGGCGAGGCCCGGCCGCCACTCGATGCCGGAGTAGATTTCGGCAGTGACGCAGTGGGCGGCACGGTTGTTGGGGCCGATGATGGTGATGGCGTCGCCGGGCTTGGCGTTGAGGGCCCAGTTGGCCGCGGGGCCGCCGTTGCCGTGGTCATCGAAGTGCATTACAAAGTCGACGTCGATTTCGGGGTAGACGGCGTCCAGCCGGGCCTGACGGACAGTGTAGGTGCGCATTGACCCGCGCACGGCCGGGTCCATCTCCAGCCATTCGCGGTACCAGCCGGCCTGGCTCATCTCGAAGGCCGGAAGCGGCAGCGCGGTGCCGTCAGCGGCGAGCGACGGGATCATGAGCTTGACCCGCAGGTCAAGGGTTTCCCCGTGGACGCCGAAATCACGGAGCGAGTAGCCGCCGAACGTGATCCGGCGGAAGTTGGGGCTGAGTTCCTGGACGGAGGATACGGTGACCTCGAACGCGAGGGTCATCGGCTCGGTGGAGGCAACTTCTCGGGTCTTCATGAAACAAGCTCCAGTTCAGTGGCGGGGACGTGGTGGCGGCCGATGGGAATGATCAGGGGGGTTCCGGATACAGGATCCGGAATGACACGGGATTCAAGGTTGAAGACGTTGCGCACCAGGTCTTCGGTGACCACGTCGAGGGGGTTGCCGACGGCCACTACGGCGCCGCCTTTCATGGCGATGACGTTGTCCGCGTACCGGGCGGCAAGGTTAAGGTCGTGCAGGACGATGGCCACCGTGGTGCCGCGTTTACGGTTCAGGTCCGTGACGAGGTCCAGGACTTCCACCTGGTGAGCGAGGTCCAGGTAGGTGGTGGGTTCGTCGAGGAGCAGGACGTCGGTTTCCTGGGCGAGGGCCATCGCGATCCAGACCCGCTGCCGCTGGCCGCCGGAGAGTTCGTCCACGTCGCGCCCGGCGAGGGCCAGCGTCTCGGTGGCTTCCAGCGCGCGCTGCACGGCGGCGTCGTCCTTGTCGCTCCAGCTGCGGAAGAAGCCCTGGTGCGGGTAGCGTCCGCGGCCCACCAGGTCGCGGACGGTGATGCCGTCGGGGGCGGTGGGGTGCTGCGGCAGGAGGCCCAGGGTGCGTGCCAGTTCCCGCGCCGGGCGGGCGTGGATGTCCTTGCCGTCCAGCGTCACGGTGCCGGCGGCAGGCTTGAGGAGCCGGGAAAGGCCCCGGAGCAGGGTGGATTTCCCGCACGCGTTGGCGCCCACGATCATGGTCACCTTGCCCTCGGGGATCTCGGCGCTGAGGCCGTCCACCACGCAGCGCTGATCGTATTTCAGCGTCAGGTCCTTGGCGTTGAGAACAGCCACGTCAGGCATCCTTTCGGTTGGCCGTAACCAGGAGCCACAGCAGGAACGGGGCACCAAGCGCACCGGTGATGACGCCCACCGGCAGGACCGTGCCGTCCAGCAGCAGTGGGGCAAGGTTGGCGGCGAAGTAGTCTGCCGCGAGGACAATCAGGGCGCCTACCAGTGCCGACGCCGGGAGGCTGGCTTTGCCGGTGAAGCGGCGGGCGATGGGCCCGGCCAGGAAGGCGACGAACGAGACCGGGCCTGCCGCCGCCGTCGCCACTGCCGCAAGCGTCACGGCGATGATCACCAGCGAAAGGCGTGCCGCGTTGACCCGAATGCCCAGGCCGGCAGCAGCGTCGTCGCCCAGCTCCAGGATCCGCAGCGGGCCAGCAATGACGGCCACGGCCGGGACCAGGACCACGAGGGCGAGGAACAGGACGCCGGCGCGGTCCCAGTTGGCGGAGTTCAGGGATCCGTTGAGCCAGACGAGGGCGTCGGCGGCGGTGCGGATGTCTGCGCGGGTCATCAGGAAGTTGACCACCGCGTGCAGGGCCGCGGCGATGCCGACGCCGGCCAGGACCAGGCGGTTGCCGGCCGCGTTCCCGCGGCTGGTCCCCCGGATCGCGCCGCCTGTCGAGATGGCGTAGATCAGAGCGGCCACGGCGAGGGCGCCGGCCAGGGCTGCCCCGGAAACGACGGCGCCGGACGCACCAAAGATGACGATGGCGATGACGGCGGCGGCACTGGCGCCGTAGCTGATGCCGATGACGTCGGGGCTGGCCAGCGGGTTGCGGAGCATTGTCTGGAACAGCGCGCCGGCCAAGCCGAAGGCGACGCCGATCATGGTGCCGATGACCGCCCGAGGCAGCTTGTTTTCCATCACGATGAAGCTGGCGCCCGGGATCTTGTCGCCGCCGGTGAGGTGGGCGATCATGATCTTGAAGAAGTCGGGGATGGTCACGGTGTAGCTGCCCAGCAGGACGGACACGGCGAACAGGACGACGACGGCGGCGGCCAGGACCGCGGTCCGGTTCAGTACCCGAGATGGCAGATAACGGGGGTGTTTCCCTCTCGGACTGCCGTCAAGTGCCATTTCGCGGGGAGTCTGGGTGATGCTCACAGGCCGGCCCCCTTACCGCGGCGGATCAGCCAGACGAACACGGGCGCTCCGACGAGGGCGGTCATGATGCCGGCGGGAACTTCACCGGGGAGGAGCACCACGCGGCCGATGATGTCCGCACCCAGGAGCAGCACGGGAGCCGCCACCAGGGAGAACGGCAGGATCCACCGGTAGTCGGGGCCGGTGAGGAAGCGCACGGCGTGCGGAATAACAAGACCCACGAACCCGATGGGACCGGCCAGCGCGGTGGCTGTCCCGCACAGCAGCACGATTCCCAGGGCGGTCACGGCCCGAACCAGGCCAACCCGCTGGCCGAGGCCGCGGGCGATGTCGTCGCCGAGCGCCAGGCTGTTGAGGATACGGCCGGTCAGGAGCGCGATGACGGCGCCAATGGCCAGGAAGGGAACGCCGGGCAGGACCACGGACCAGTCGCGGCCGGCCACGCCGCCCACCTGCCAGAAGCGGAAACGGTCAAGGGTGTCCTGGCTGGAGACCAGGATGACGTTCATCAGGGAGTACAGGCCTGCGCTCAGCGCGGCGCCGGCAAGGGCCAGCTTCACAGGGGTGGCACCCTCCCTGCCGAGGGAGGCGATGAGGTAGACCACGACGGCGGCGATTGCCGCCCCGATGAAGGCGAACCAGATGTAGCCGGAGAGAGTGGCCACACCAAAAACGTAAATGCCGGTGACGACGGCCAGCGCGGCGCCCGCGTTGACGCCCATGATGCCGGGATCGGCGAGCGGATTGCGGGCCACACCCTGCATGGCAGCACCGGCAAGGCCCAGGGCTCCGCCGGCCAGCAGGCCAAGGACGGTGCGCGGGATGCGGGCGTGGACCACCGCATGGTCGCCGTTGGCGGGATCGAACTGCGTGAGCGCATCCCAGACGGTGCCGAGGGGAAGACCGCGGGCGCCGACGGCCAGCGAGGCCGCGGCCAGGAGCGCAAGTACAACGACGGCGGCCAGCAGCCAGGCAGCCCGCTTTCCCCCGGAAGCGGGGTGGCGGGATCCTTTCGCCGGCACCGGGGTGCCCGCGTCCCCCTCCCGGGAGGCCGCCATCGTTGTACTGTGCGTCATGGAACGGTGCTTACTTCACTGCGTCCGCTGCGGTGGCCAGCTGCGGCAGGAACGTGTCCAGTGACCACGGCAGGCTCAGCGGGGAGGCGGCGGAGATGGACAGCGTCAGGGTGTTGTTCGAATCGGCAACCAGGGCGCCGTTCTTGATGGCCGGAATCTGGCTGAGCAGCGGATCCGCCTTGATGGCGTCGGCTGTGGAGGAGTCCGGAACCCACGTCACGAACACGTCTGACTCAAGTTCGTTGGCCTTCTCTGCGGACCAGGGAATGAAGAATTCCTTGGAATCCTTGGAGTTGTCCTCAACTACGGGAGCCAGCTTCATGCCGATTTCGGAGAGGAAGCGGGGGCGGTTGTCGTTGGCGGTGTAGACGTTGACGCCGTCGCCCTTGGCAGGCTCGAGGTTGCCGTAGATGAAGCTCTTGCCTTCAATCTGCGGGTGTTCGGCGACCTTTTCCTTGATGGTGGCCTCGGTGTCGGAGATAAGTTTGGTGGCTTCGGCATCCTTGCCGAGGGCCTTGCCGATGATGGACGTGGAGTCCTGCCAGGAAGTGCCGTAAGCAAGTTCAGGGTGGGCCACCACGGGTGCGATCTCGCTGAGCTTCTTGTAGTCCTCTTCGGTCAGTCCTGAGTAGGCGGCCAGGATGACGTCCGGGGTGAGCTTGGCGATCTCGGTGAAGTTGATGCCGTCAGCCTCCGAATACTGGGCCGGAGCCTTGTCGGAACCGAACCCGGCGCCGAGCTTCTCAAGGGCTGCGTCCTTCCAGGGGGTGGAGCCCTGGTCGTTGCCGCCCCACTCGTTCTTGGGGACACCCACAGGCACTACACCCAGGGCAATGGCGACGTCGTCATTGACCCAGGAAACGGTGGCTACCCGGGTGGGCTGCTTTTCGATGGTGGTTTTGCCAAAGACGTGCTCGATGGTGACCGGGAACTGCGCGCTGCTGGAGCTTGAAGCGCTGGCGTCTGTGGTGGAGGACGCGGGGCCGGTGGCGCATGCCGAGAGGGAGAGCGCCGCTGCGGCCAGAACAGCCGTCGCCTTGCCGGCTGATGAGAACAGCGTGCGGCGGGTGGCACTGAGGCCGGTGAAGAGGGGGGAAGTCACGGAACTCCTTAGGTGAATGAAGCGAACCTAAGTAAGGCTAGCCTAGCCTCCGCTCCATTACGCAAGGTTTTCGTAACTTATTCCCCAAGGTGACGAAGGACACAGGACCGGGTGCGTGTCGCTGCCTTGGACAGGCGATGCCCCTTTTGGCAGGATGACAGTGCTGGTTCCATACACGGACCAACCAGCTGGCAGAAAAGATGGGAACCAGAGAGATGTGCACGCGCCCGGCCTTCAGCGCCGCCGTTGCCATGGAAAGCGGGGCGGCCGTTGCGGCCTGCTCCGCGGGGAATGACTGACTCCTCGTTTCCTCACCCTTTTTTCGGGTCCCATCTCTTACGAAAGTTCAGGCATGCAATCAGTCACGCCCCAACAAATCCGATCTTCGTTCATCAATGCCAGCCGTTCAGAAGCCGCCAAGCTCAGCCTGCCCAAGGATTTCGACTCCCTTGATTGGGATAACCTCGACTTCCTGGGCTGGCGCGACGAGAAGATGCCCCTGCGCGGCTATCTTGTAGTCCCCGGCCTTCAAGGCTTGACCGGCATCATGCTGCGCGCCCCCGAGGGCGGCGCCCGGAAAAACCGCTCCGTGCTCTGCGAACTCTGCCGGGACGTCTTCTCCAAGGAGGACGTGCTGCTGTGGGTGGCCAGGCGCGCCGGCCAGTCCGGCCGCGACGGGAACACAGTGGGCACCCTCATCTGCGCCGACTTCCTGTGCTGCGGCAACGTCCGCAAGGAACCGCCGGCCAACGAGATTAACCCTGTACCCGCCGCCGTCGTCCTCCGCCAAATCGAAGGCCTCAAGGACCGGACCGCCCAGTTCCTGCGCCGCGTCCAGGCCAAATAACGTACCCGGCCGGCCGGATACAAGGAAGCCCGCCCTCACGGATGCGGGGGCGGGCTTCCTTAACGGCGGGTCAGCGGTAGGAAAAGCTCATCAGAATCGCCGTCAGCGCCTGGCCTTCAGACCCGGCGAACCAGGCCTTGGCCGCCTCGTCACTGGCAAATGGCCCTCCCGTGAATACGACGTTTGCAGCCAGCACTCGGTTGCCACCGACGATGACAACGTCAGCGCCTTCCGTGCCATCCGGCGAGACGGCTGCCCTGTGCGTTAGCGACAGCCGGTAATGGGGGGCGCCGTCGATACGGTCGACATAGAAGGAGGCGTGGGCGGTCTCAGGACCTGAATGCCCCTGCAATCCCGGGACTGGCTCGGAGAAGAACACGGTCCTGGTGTGGGGACCGGCAACACCACCCCCCACCTCGCTGTAGAAGATCCCGATCTGCTCGTTCCCGCTGGCGTCATACACAGTCGCGTTTTCAACAGAGGGTGACGCCCCACCCTGGCTGTGCTCCACCCGCCAGCCGGCCGGGTGGGTAAACGACAGCCGGCCGTCAGGAAAGGTAAAGGTGACGGGCTCGGCGGGAGCGGGTGCCGGATCGGACGACGACGGCGGGGCGGCCGACGGGAGCGGCTCCGCCGGCGCAGTGATGGGCGGCGGCGCGGCTGTCGTCGTCGGCTTTTCCGAAGGGGTGGCTGGCGGAGCGCTGGCGGAGGGCGGCTGGGTGGCCGGGGCCGTTGCCGCGTCCCGGTTTTCGACCGACGCGTTGACCATGCAGCCACTCAGGAAGAGTGCGGCTGATGCCGTAACCGAGAGGGAAAAAATCACACGCCGTGGCGAACGCATGGGAGTGCCTTTCGAGATAGTGATGTGGTGCGCCACGGGGTG
>NZ_JARHXQ010000089.1:0-10142 GCF_029222765.1 Arthrobacter sp. Cr_A7
CAGCTTCGATGTGCGCCACGGCGAGGTCCACGCGCTGGCAGGCGGTAACGGCGCCGGGAAGTCCACGCTCATGAAGATCCTCCAGGGCGTCTACCAGACAGACGCCGGTGAGATCCTCATCGGAGGCAAACCTGCCTCCATCAACTCGATCCAGGACGCGAAGGCCGCCGGGATCGGCATGGTCTTCCAGGAATTCAGCCTCGTGCCGAGCCTGACCGTTGCGCAGAATATCTTCCTCGCCGCTGAACCGCTCGGCCCGGGCGGGCTCATCGACGACCGAACAGCGGTGAAGCGGGCCAAGGAGGTCTTCGCCGAGATGGAGGTCGACGTCGACCCCCGCGCCGAGGTCTCCCGGCTCGGCACCGCCTACTGGCAGCTGACCGAGATCGCCAAGGCCCTCGCACAGAACGCAACTGTGCTGATTATGGATGAACCGACCGCCAGCCTGGCCCGCCACGAGTCGGAGGCCCTCTTCGAACTGATTGACCGCCTTAAGCGGCGTGGCATCTCCATCATTTACATCTCCCACCGCATGGACGAGGTGTACCGGCTCGCAGACCGCATCACCATCCTCCGCGACGGCCGCCACCTCCTCACGGAGCCGCTCACTGACGTCACTCCCGAGCAGATCGTGGAAGGGATCGTCGGGAAGAAAATCGAGGGCCAGCTTTCGTACCGTGCCCGTCAGGTGGCCCAGGACGCGGAACCCCTGCTCGAGGTCCGCGGGCTGAATGCCGGCCACCGGGTCCGGGACGTGTCCTTCGCACTCCGGCCCGGCGAAATCCTCGGCCTGGCAGGACTCATGGGCAGCGGACGCACCGAGCTAGCGCGTGCACTCTTCGGCATTGACAAGGTGGACAGCGGAGAGGTCCTGCTTCGCGGCAAGAAGGTCAACCTTGCAACTCCGCAGCAGGCCATCAACGCCGGCGTCGCCCTCATCCCGGAGGACCGCAGGGCCCAAGGCCTGGTCCTTGAGCACTCCGTCCAGGACAACCTGCTGCTGCCGCTGCTTGGACAGATTCAGCGCGGACCCCTCCTGGACGGCATCAAAGGCAAGGAATTGTCCTCGTCGCTCATCAAGAGGTTCGCAGTAAAGGTGGCCCACCCCCACCGGCCGGTGCGGCTGCTCTCCGGCGGCAACCAGCAGAAGGTGGTCATCGCCAAGTGGCTGGGCACCGATCCGGACATCCTGATCCTGGACGAGCCAACGGCCGGCGTCGACATCGGCACCAAAAGCGAAATTTTGGACATGATCCGTGAATTGGCCAATGCCGGCAAGGCGGTCATCGTCATCTCCTCCGAGTATCCCGAACTACTCGCGGTCAGCGACCGCGTCCTCGTCCTCAAGGACGGCTCCATCATCCGCGACATCCCCCGCAGCGAGATCGCTGACGAGGAATATCTCCAACTTGCAGTCCAGGGAGTCTGAACAGTGAGCAAGGCAAACACCATCGCGCCCCGGGACACCACCGCGGCACCCCGTCAATTTGGCACCATCCTGAAAGAACTCGACTGGCGCCGCTACGTCATCTACATCGGCTTCGTCGTCGTCTTCCTTTTCTTCGCCGTTCTGCTGCGCGACCAGGGCTTCCTGTCGCCGAACAACCTGCTGAACATCTTCCGGCAGACTGCCACCATCACCGTCATAGCAGTAGGCATGACATACGTGATCGCCTGCGCTGAAATCGACCTGAGCGTCGGATCCGTAGCCGGCCTCTCCAGTGTCTGCACCGCCATGGCCCTCTCCCAGTGGGGCCTGATCCCGGGCATCCTTGCCGGCCTCGCCGTCGGGCTCGTAGTCGGATCGGTCAACGGCGCCCTGGTAAGCCTCCTCGGAATCCCCTCCTTCCTGGTGACCCTCGGCATGCTGGGAATAGCCGTTGGCGTTGCCCAGTGGATTACCGCCTCGGCGCCCCAGCCGATTCTGAACGACACCTTCAACACGCTGTTCGGATCGGGGAACTTCGGTCCAATTCCGGGCTTGGTGGTCTGGAGCGCCATCTTCGTTGCCATCGGCGCCGTCGTACTGAACCGCACCCGGTTCGGCCGGCAGGTCCTCGCCACAGGCGGCAACCGCAACGCGGCAGAGTTCACCGGCATCAACACCAAGCGGATCAAATTCCAGGTGCTCCTCATCTCGGGCATGGTGGCGAGCGTCGCCGGCATGCTGTACGCCGGCCGCCTCGAGTCGGGCCGATTCCAATGGGGAGCAGGCGACGAACTCTCCGCCATCGCCGCGGTCATCCTGGGTGGAACCAGCCTCTTTGGCGGATTCGGCTCAATCGTCGGAACTCTCTTCGGGGCCCTGCTGATTGGCCTGATCAACAACGGACTGATCCTGGCCGGGCTCGACAGCAGCCAGCAGCAGGTGGTCCGCGGCGTCATCATCATCCTCGCGGTCGCGCTCGCCCGGAAGAAGTAAAACAGTGCCGATGATTCCGGCACGCAACGTGCAGTCCATCCCTGCAGTCGAAAGGCACAAACAATGAAACTTGGTTACTGTTCCATCACCTGGGGCGGCGTCGTCGGCCACCCCCAAGGCGTGACGAGCGTCAAGGACCTTTTCTACATGACCCACGGATCCATGAGCGACGCCGTCCGGGACATCGCATCTGTCGGGTACGAAGGTGTGGAAATGTTCGACGGCAACCTCGCGGAGTACGCCAACAAGCCGGAGGAACTCAAAGAGCTCCTAAGCAGCTCCGGGGTCTCCCTGGCAAGTGTGTATACCGGGGCGAATTTCATCTACGCAGACATCCTGCCCGACGAGATGCACCGGATCCACCGGGCCGCCGAGCTGGCGGCGAGCTTCGGAGCGGAACGGCTCGTGGTTGGTGGCGGGGCACGACGCGCCGCCGGAACCAACGAGGAGGACTACCGCCGCCTCGGTGAAGCGCTGGACAGCGTCACGGACATCGCAGAAAGCTTCGGGCTGTCGGCAAGCTACCACCCGCATCTCAGCACCATCGTGGAGAGCCCGGACGAGCTGGACAAGCTAATGCCGCTCACCCGGATAGGCTTCTGCCCGGACACGGCCCATCTCGCAGCCGGCGGAGCAGACCCGGCCGCGGTCATCCGGAAGTATCCCGACAGGATCCGGCACGTCCACCTCAAAGACTTCCAGCCGAACCCGTTCAACTTCCTCCCGCTGGGCCAGGGCGAACTCGACTTCCCGGACATCATTGCCGCCATCCGGGAAAGCGGATACGACAGCTGGCTCATGGTCGAACTCGACAACTACGACGGCGATCCACGGGAAGCTGCCGAAATCAGCAAGAAGTATCTCGAGAAAATCCTCTAACCAATTTGACCATCAGGGAAAGCCAGCCTCGGCGACTCCCGTCTTTTCCGAAAGGAACCTCGTTCACATGCAGAACCTCAACGTCGGCCTCATCGGTGGGGGCTTCATGGGCAAAGCCCATTCCCTCGCTTACGCTGCCATGCCCATGTTCTTCTGGCCTGCACCGGCCCTCCCGGTCCGCAAGGTCATCGCGGAGGCCAATCCGGAACTGGCGGCCGAAGCGGCGCGTCGCTTCGGCTTCGAAAACTCCACCTCTGACTGGCGCAGCATCATCGAAGATCCGGACATCCACGTGGTGGATATTGCAACGCCGAACCATCTCCACGCTGAAATCGCCATAGCCGCCGCCGAAGCGGGCAAGCACATCATCTGTGAAAAGCCCCTTGCGCGGACCGGGGAAGAATCCAAGGCCATGTATGACGCAGTCAAGGACAAGAACATCGTCCACATGGTCGCCTTCAACTACCGGCGCACGCCCGCCGTCGCGCTGGCCAAGAAGTACATCGAGGAAGGTGCCATAGGCAAGATCCTCAGCTTCCGCGGGACCTACCTGCAGGACTGGAGCGCCGACCCCAACTCGCCATTGTCCTGGCGTTTCCAGAAGTCAATCGCGGGTTCCGGCGCCCTTGGCGATATCGCCACGCACGTCTTCGACATGGCCCGCTACCTCGTCGGTGAGTTCAGCGCCGTCAACGCCGTGCTGTCCACCTGGATCCCCGAGCGGCCCCTCCAGGCGGGCGGGGCCGATGCGCTCGGCACCGTACGGGGCGGAGAGGGCCCGCGGGGACCGGTTGATGTCGATGACGAGGTCATGACGATGATCCGGTTCGCAAACGGAGCAGTGGGATCCGTGGAGGCGACACGCAACGCGCACGGAAGGAACAACTACATCACCTTCGAAATCCACGGAACCGAAGGCAGCATCGTCTTCAACTACGAACGACGCGATGAGCTGCAGGTCTGCTTCGCTTCCGACCAGGCCGACCGCCGCGGATTCCGCACCGTTTACACCGGCCCGGCCCATCCGTACGGAGAAGGCCTCTGGCCCATTCCGGCCCTGGGTATTGGCTACGGGGAAACGAAGATCATCGAGGCGTACGACTTCTTCAAGGCCATTGCGGAAGGCGGCAGCGTGAGCCCCAACTTCGCAGATGGCTACCAGGTGGCCCTCATCGACGACGCCATTGTCGAGTCCGCTGCAAAAGAATCATGGGTGGAAGTTCCCCAGATCACCGACTAACCCAGTTCCGGGAGGGACGGCCAAAAATCCGTCCCTCCCGGAAACCCAGGACGACCATAACCAAGGAAGACAAGATGCCACATCCCCTCCCGATCCGCCAGGAGACTTCCGAAGTCTGGCTCATGCCGGTTTTCATCGCCAAAGCAGGGCACGAAGCCGACCTCCAGGAAGCCCTCCACGCTCTTCAGACGCTAAGCCGGAAAGACCCAGGATGCCTGGAATACACCGTTTTCTCTGACGAACATCAGCCCGGCACCTTCGTTCTCTTCGAAGGCTGGGCGCGTGACGAGGACCTCGTAGCACATAACGAAGAAGACCATGTCAAGGCGTTTGTGAAGGAAGCGGAACCGCTATTGGCAGTACCGTTTTCCGTCACTCCCATCACGCCCCTCACCTAGCCCGACGACTCCTGGACAACGCATACCGCCTGCCGATGCCCTGGGGGTCACTCCGAGAGCACGGCAATTCCGTCAATCTCCACCTTCATTCCGGGCCCAAGTCCGGCGGAGACGGTGGTACGGGCGGGATAGGGCTTGTCGAAGAACTCCCCGTACACCTCGTTCATGCCGGGGAACTCCCCGTGCTCGCTGATAAACACACGGACCGTGACGAAGTCGTTCATGCTGCCGCCGGCCGCCTCGACCACATATTTGAGGTTCTGCAGCGTCTGGCGGGTCTGCTCCCTAATGCCCTCCCCCACGAGCTGGCCGGTTTTGGCATCGAAGCCGCCCTGCCCCGCGAGGTAAAGGGTGGTCCCGACTTTCACGGCCGGGGAGTTGCTGGACGCCGGAATCATCGCCGTCTATATCGTCTACAACCTGGCCTTCGGCATCTGGATGATGCACGGCTTCTTCCTGGACGTTCCTGCCGAGGTTGAAGAGGCGGGCCTGGTGGACGGCCTCACGGAGTGGGGCGTGTTCCGCAGGGTTTCGCTTCCCATGGCGGCATCCGGTGTCATTGCGACCGCGACCCTGGTGTTCATTCTTACCTGGAACGAGTTCTTTTACGCGTTCGTCCTCACCCAGCGGACCGCCAACACCTTCCCCACAACGATCCCCGGGTACTTCGGGGCCTTCCAGGTGGAGTGGGGATCGATGTTCGCCGCGAGCACCCTGGGCATCCTGCCGCCTGTCATCTTCGGCATCCTTGCCCGGAAGTGGCTTGGTAAGGGGCTCTCCGGCGGCCTCGTCGACTGACCACACCACATTCAACGCCGGCAGTTGGGCACGCGATGCCCGACTGCCGGCGTTCGTCGTGCATTTCTGGAACCCGCGAAATTGCCCCGTCGGCTGAGCTGCAGGACCTGGATTCAGGCGAGTTTGGTTACCTGGTAAGTGTGGCCCGCCGCGCGGAGTCGCTGTATGAGCTCGTTGCCGAGTGCAGTGGCCGGTGTCAGCGATCCTTTCGCGGCAGGCAGCCGGTCACCGTCGAGGGCAAGAGCGAGTGCAGTCTCGCCTGCCATCACCGCGGTGGCGGCATAACCCGGATCACCGGGGCCAGCAGCAACCGCCTGGTATCGGTGCCCGCCCTCGGTGCGGGCGGTCACCTGGGAGCGGAACCAGCCCGTGCGCTGCGTACTGGTGCCCGGACCCGCACCCGGTGCCGGAAGAAAGCGGTCAAGCACCCTCCGGGTCGGCGGGAACGCCATCGCGCCCGTGAATGCCCGCAGCCCAAGTGCCATTGCCCTGGCGATGACCGCTCCCGCCGGTCCCCGGGCCACCCCCATCACCTCGCCGTACTGAAGGGAACGGCCGTAGGACCAGCCCTGCAAGGCGTTGCTGCGGCGCACTATCCGGGTGTTGAACGGGGCCATGATGAAGGGCGCGGTCCAGGTGCCGTCATCGGAACGGCGCACAGGACCGGAGTCAGGAGGCTGTTGTGTCGTCGGTTCCCGTGTGCGGTCCGGGCTCAGAGCGTAGGGGTCCGCGGCTAATGACCTCAAGGCGGTGCTTGATTGCATTGCGTCGAGCTGCCCGCGCATCGATTCGAGTGTTCCTCCGCTGATGCCGCCTTTGGCAGTAGCAACAAGTTGGACCTCGGCCAGACCGCCAGCGCCATCGGCTTCTGCCGCCTGATGAAGCATCAGTACAGCGAGGTCGGACGGCACAGAGTCGTAGCCGCAGGAGTGCACGATCCGGGCCCCGCTCGTCCTGGCCAAAGCGTCGTAGCGATCGATCGCCTCTCGGACGAAGGACACCTCACCCGCAAGGTCGGCGTAGTGGGTACCGGCCCGCGCGCAGGCGTCGACGACGGGTAGTCCGTGTTTCGCATATGGGCCGACGGTAGTGAAGAGTACGCGTGTGTTCGCGGCCAGGGCGGCGATAGAGTCCGCGTCCTCCGAGTCGGCTTCGATGAGGGCCCATCCGTGCGCCGCGACCGGCAACTGCGACCGAGCCGCCGCGAGTCTGGACATCGACCGGCCCGCGAGTCCGACTCGCAAACCGGCTGGTGCATGCTCCGCGACGTAGCCGGCGATCAGTCGGCCAACGAAACCCGTCGCTCCGTAAAGAACGAGGTCATGTTCCCGAGATGAGGTGTCCATAACTGCAGCCTTTCACCGGAGGCGTGGCAAGCGAATACCACGGGGTACAGGGTCTCCTTTCGAGCCGTAAGGACGGGTGCCACACCTTTTATCTCGGGATTGTGATGCCCAATCTAGCCATGCGCCGGTAGATGGTCGCCCTGCTGATGCCGAGTTCTGCTGCCGCTCCGCTCACCGTGGCCCCTGGCTTGGAGAGACACCGGACGATTTCGTCACGTTCGACAGATTCGATCCGGGTCAGCTGCAGTCGGCGTCTTCCCAGGAGGTAAGCGGGCAGATGGCTGATGTCGATGGTCTCTGTCTTAACAGCGGCGGCATGAATGACAGTAAAGAGTTCGTCGATGTTTTCCGGCCAGTCATGGGCCATTAGGGCCTTTTCTGCCGCTGAAGTGAAGTTGATGTCCCGCAGCCGGGTTTGACGGGCAGCGTATCTGGCCAGGTGCATGACATCGTCGCCGCGTTCCCGCAATGCCGGAGTGGAAACCACAGTGTCGACCATCCCCGCCAAGGGATGCGGGATGCCGTCAAGCCTCTCGGCAGTGACGGCCCATGCGAGCGTCGGCGCACTTCCGGCCGGGGAAACAGGAAGTGAACTCAGTGCGCGGAGGGCCTGGGCATGGAGTTCTTGTGCAGCCCAGGCAGGCAACAGGTCTACGTTTTCGACGATGACCGCCGTTGCTGGTTTCGCCAGTTCGGGGGTCCACAATGAAAGCCACGCCTCGACGTCACCGGGCGCGGGGGCGGCCGCCGAGAGAATTCGGTCCCCCGGACGAACCTGCCGTATTGCCTGGGCCAGCAGGGTCGCTCGCCCCGAACCCTGCTCGCCTATGGCGGCTACAACCTGTCCGGAGGCAAGGGCGTGGGTCGCATGGTCGAGGGCGCTTGTCCAGGCTGAGGACATCCTGCGTACGGTTCCGGCCGCCGGTTCGAGCTTGCCCCTCTGGATGCGGAAGACGCCGCCTTTTGGTCCAGCTTTTTCCTTGCGGCCCTGTGACCTCGCGAGCATTAGGGCGGAGGTGTTGCCCGCCGCTGATTCGGCCAACGCCAGCAGCAGCTGGGGGGACGAGCGGGACCATGTGGTGATGTTGACGCTGCCTTCCAGCAATCCGGTGACCGGATCGAAGACCGGGACGGCGGCGCAAGTGTAGGTCCGGAGGCTGGCACTGTAGTGTTCCTCCGCGCGGACGAGGGTGGGGATGCGGTCGGCCAATGCGAGCCCCATCCCGTTGGTGCCTGCATCCCGTTCGGAAAACGCGAACCCCGGAGCAAGATGAACCTTATCGAGCGCCCGTAAAAGGGACGTGTCTCCGCTGAACCTGTTCAGGAGCAGGCCAGCGGAATCGGTGAGCATGAGGCTGAGAGGCTCGTTCGCCAATGTGCTGTAGAGACCCGTGAGTACTTCCTGGCCGCACTGGAAGAACAGGGAGTCGGTCTTTGCCGAGCCAGCCCACATCGGTTCCACTTCGTCGGCGGAAACCCCGTATTCCTCGCTTCGCTGCCACGAAGCAAGCAGGCGCTTGGCAGGGGTGACAAGCTGGCCGGCGTCCGGATCGCGCGGCAGCGTGACAATCGCCTCGTCCTTGTTCGGCATCATCGCCGTCCTCCTCGTTTCGATACTTCGAGATTACGTCGTTTCGAGATGTCAGTCCGAAGAGAGCCGTCTCAAAATGAGACACGCACCACATGTTGTTAGGTGTTTTCCCGGCCTACCTTCGATGGTGTCGCGACTACGGCAGTCGCGAGAAGGAGACCAGACATGTACAGCAAAGACGGCGAAAACTATTTCATTGTCGACGCCCACATCGCCCTGTGGGATGCCCGCCCGGAGAACCAGCGGAATATCCATGGAAAGCAGTTCATCGATTGCTTCTACGACTACCACCGCAACCTCTCCCCCGAGGAGGAACAGTGGTCCTACGAGGAATACCTCTACCAGGGCGGCACGCGGCTCATGAAGGACCTGTTCGAGGACGGCTACGTCGACCATGCAATCTTCCAGCCGGCCTATCTTGGCGCGTTCTACAAGAGTGGATTTGCACAGGTTGAGGAGGCATACGGCCTCGCCGCCTCGAATCCGGACAAGCTGACGTACAACCATTGCTACGACCCCCGCCACGGAGAGGCAGGCCTTGATCGGTTGCGCGCCGACCACGAAAAGATGGGCTTCAAGGGAGTCAAGCTCTACACCGCCGAGTGGCACGGCGAATCCCGCGGCTACAAGCTTTCCGACCCCTGGTCCTACCGATACTTCGAGGAATGCCGAAAACTGGGCATCAAAAACATCCATATCCACAAGGGCCCCACCATCCGCCCCCTGGACCGGGACGCCTTCGACGTCGCAGACATCGACCACGCCGCATCCGATTTCACCGACTTGAACTTCATCGTCGAACACGTCGGCCTGCCCCGCCTCGAAGACTTCTGCTGGATCGCAACCCAGGAACCCAACGTTCACGGCGGCCTGGCCGTGGCCATGCCCTTTATGCACACCCGCCCGCGGTACTTCGCCCAGATCATCGGCGAGCTCATCTACTGGATTGGCGAGGACCGCATCCAGTTCTCCAGCGACTACGCCCTGTGGACACCCCGCTGGCTCATCGAGCGTTTCGTCGACTTCCAGATCCCGGAAGACATGACCGAATACGCCCCACTCACCACTGCCCAGAAGAAAAAAATCCTGGGACTGAACGCCGCGAAGATGTACGACATACCGGTACCTGCAGAGCTCCAACTCCCTGACGCGAACGAGACAAAAACAGGACCACGACAGCCCGAACGCGCAGATCTGGCAGGCGTCCGGTGACAGCACTGCACGCCGACTTAGCGGCTGGCACCGGCTGGGACGTGACGGCGGCGGACATCCGTCGTGCTCTGGACTCCGTGATCGACCCGGAACTGGATGAGCCGATTACCGACCTTGGCTTCGTCCGCTCGCTTCAAGTGCGGGCCGGCGTCGACGGCGCCTTCGTGGAAGTTCACCTGCGGTTGCCCACCTCCTTCTGCTCGCCCAATTTCGCCTACCTCATGGCATCCGACAGCAAGGACGCCATCGCGGCGCT